>DASPUE010000197.1:0-8679 GCA_035623055.1 Gemmatimonadales bacterium | reverse complement strand
TGCGGAACCGCGGGTGCACTCGCCCGGCCCACTCGCCGAGCAACCCGTCCCGCGACATCGAATAGAAGACCCGCGATTGTCCCAGCAGCATCACCAGGATCGTCGAGCCGAGGCCGAGGACCGCGCCCAAGGTGATGACCGGGCGGAACCAGGCGAGCTGGGGTATCCGCTCCACCACCATGATCACCGGCGATGGGACGTTGAGCTCCTTGTAGCTGATCAGCCCGGTGAGAACCAGCGACACGAGGCAGTAGAGTACGGTGCAGATGGTCAGCGAGGCGAGAATCCCGATCGGCATGTCGCGCTGCGGATTCTTCGCCTCCTGCGCGGCCGTCGACACCGCGTCGAAGCCGATGTATGCGAAGAAGATGAGTCCGGCCCCGCGGAAGATGCCGCTCCATCCGAAATCACCGAAGCTGCCGGTGTTCGGCGGGATGAAGGGGTGCCAGTTATCCCGGTTCACATAGAGCAAACCGAAGATGACGAACAGCACCAGCACGCCGCTCTTGATGATCACGATCACCGTGTTGAAGCCCGCCGACTCCCGGATTCCAATCACCAGAATGGCGGTGATCGCCAGGATGATCGCGACGGCGGGCAGGTTGACCAACGCGCCGGTCGCCTGCCAGCCCTCCGAGGGGCATCCGGCGACCCCCTGGGCCACCTGGCCCGCCGCGCAATAGGCGAGAGGCGGCGCGCTCAGCGCGGCGGGGAGGTGAATGCCGAGCAGGTTGAGCAGGCTCACGAACGTGGCCGACCACCCCGCGCCGACCGTGGCGGCCCCCATCGCATATTCGAGGATCAGATCCCAGCCAATAATCCACGCCATGAACTCGCCCAGCGTGGCATAAGAGTATGTGTAAGCGCTGCCCGCGACCGGCACCGCGCTCGCCATCTCGGCGTAGCACAGGCCGGCGAAGGCACAGGCGACGCCCGCGAGGATCATCGAGATCGGCACGGCGGGGCCTGCGTGCAGCGCAGCAGCGGTACCGGTCAGCACGAAGATGCCGGCGCCGATGATGGCGCCGATCCCCAGAGCCGTGAGGTCCAGCGCCCCCAGAGTCCGGCGCAGCGATCGCTCGCCGCCGGAGTCCGCTTCGGCGCGGAGTGTGGCGATGGACTTGGTCGCCCAGATTCCCATGCCGGCCTCCCCGTGTCCTGCGGCGTCCGGCCCCTGGTCGGGGTCAAGTCGCCGCGGTTGGAGGTCTACACGTTGTAGTTCGGTGCTTCTCGGGTGATGTGTACGTCGTGCGGATGCGATTCCCGGAGACCGGCGCTGGTGATCTGCACCATCTCCACGTCTCGGGTCAGCGCCGCGATGGTGGCGACGCCGCAGTACCCCATGCCGCTTCGGAGCCCCCCTACCATCTGGTACAGCACATCGGCAGCCGGCCCTTTGTACGCGACCCGGCCCTCGATGCCCTCGGGGACCATCTTCGAACCCGACAGCTCCCCTTCCTGGAAGTAGCGGTCGGCGGAGCCTTCCTGCATGGCGGCAAGACTCCCCATCCCACGGATCGCCTTGAAGCGCCGTCCTTCGGCGAGGATTGACTCGCCGGGACTTTCGTCAGTGCCTGCGAGCATCGACCCTATCATGACCGAGCTGGCTCCGGCCGCAAGCGCCTTGACCACGTCCCCGGAATACTTGATGCCGCCATCGGCGATGACCGGGACCTCACCGGCGCCGCGCACGGCGTCGAGAATCGCGGTCACCTGGGGCACGCCGACTCCCGTCACCACTCGGGTGGTGCAGATGCTGCCGGGTCCCACCCCGACCTTCACCGCATCCACCCCGCGGCGCACCAGTTCCCTCGCGCCGTTTTCGGTCGCGATGTTGCCCCCGATGAGCTGTACCTCGGGGAACGCCTCGCGCAACGTTGCCACCGTTTGCAACACCCCCTCGCTGTGCCCGTGCGCCGAATCCACCACCAGCGCATCGGCACCCGCGTCGATCAGCGCCTTCGCACGTGACTTCGCCTCGGCGGTCCCCCCAACGGCCGCGGCCACCCGGAGGCGCCCGTGGCTGTCCTTGTTGGCGTCGGGAAACTGCTTGCGCTTGAAGATGTCCTTGACCGTGATCAGCCCCTTGAGCCTGCCCTGGGCGTCCACCACTGGGAGCTTTTCGATCCGGTGCTTGGCGAGTATTCGCTCCGCCTCGTCCAGCCCCGTGCCGACCGGGGCGGTGACCAATCCCTCCTTGGTCATCACGTCGCGGATCGGCTGGTCGAAATTGCGCTCGAACTGCAGGTCGCGGTTGGTAATGATGCCGACCAGCTTGCCGTTCTGGTCGATGACCGGGACACCGGAGATCCGGTAGCGCGCCATCGCGGCCGCGGCTTCCTTGAGCGGCCGCTCCGGCGTCAGGGTGATCGGATTCAGGATCATCCCGCTCTCGCTGCGCTTCACCCGGTCCACTTCGGCTGCCTGCCGGTCGATCGTCAGATTCTTGTGGATCACCCCGATGCCGCCTGCGCGGGCCATCGCGATCGCCATCTCCGACTCGGTCACCGTGTCCATCGCGGCGGACACCAGCGGCATGTTGAGCATGATCGCGCGGGTCAAGCGCGTTTGAACCGAAACTTGGCGAGGATGAACCGTCGAGTGGCGCGGGACGAGCAGGACGTCGTCGAAGGTGAGCGCCAGTCCAGGACGGATGGTGCTCATGTGGGGGATGTTCCGGGATGAGTCAGGAGTTCCATCCCTAAGTCTACGGCCCGGCGCGGCGCGGGCGCAAGGCGTGACTCAGGCGCGTCCTCGACGCCAGAAGTGGTAGACCGGAATCCCCAGTGCGACGATGATGAGCCCCGGCCAGGTGTACAGCGGCTTCTTGAACAGCAGGATGACCATCAACGCTGTCACCGCCAGCAGGTACAGCCCGGGCACGATCGGATACCCGAACGCCCGCACCGGCCGCGGCATGTCGGGCCGCTTGACCCGCAACCGGAACAGCGCGAGCACGGTGAAGAAGTAGAAGAGCAGCGAGGCGAAGATGACGTAGTCGAGCAGGTTCGAATAGGTGCCGCTCAGGCACAGCACCATGGCCCAGATCGCCTGCGCCCCCAGCCCGAAGACCGGTGTCTTGAAACGGGGATCGAGCTGTCCCGCCCGCTCGAAGAACAGCCCATCGGCGGCCATCGCGTAGTAGACCCGGGGCCCCGCGAGGACCAACCCGTTCACACAACCGAAGGTGGAGAGCATGATGGCGACGGCCATCAGGACGCCGCCCGTCGGTCCGAACATGACCTCGGCGGCCGCCACTCCGACGCGGTCCTGCGCTGCGTGCTGAATCCCCCGCGACAGCGCATCGACGCCCGCCGGGTCGCCCGCGAAGGGGAGCACTCGCAGGTAGGCCACGTTCGCCAGGAGATAGAGAATACAGACGGTCGCCGTGCCAGCCCCGAGGGCCAGCGGCAGGTTGCGCTTCGGCTCGCGCACCTCCGCGGCCGCAAAGGTCACGTTGTTCCAGGCGTCGGCGGAGAACAGGGAGCCGACCATGGCGGCACCGAAGATCGGGATCAGTGCGACGGTCCACGCCCCGGTGCCCCAGAAGGGCTGGGAGGCCACGCCCGGCGCCGCGGTCGCGAGAGTCACGCCGAAGAGCACCAGCGCCGCCAAGGCCCCCACCTTGGCCACCGCGAACACGGTCTGAATCGTTGCGCCTAACTTGACGCCGCGGACGTTGAGCGCCGTGAGCAGGGCGACCACGCCCAGCGCGACGATCCGCTGCCACGACAGACCCAGCTCGATGGTCCCGCCCGGCATCGGCAGGTGCCCGAGGGAGAGGAACACATCGGGGGTGACGCCGGGAGCGAGAACGCTGACGAACTTGCCGAAAGCCACCGCCACGGCGGCGATCGTCCCCGTCTGAATCACCGTGAACAACGTCCACCCGAATAGAAACCCGACCAGCGGCGACAGCCCGTCCCGCAGGAAGACGTACTGTCCCCCCGCGGTCGGCATCATGGCGGCCAGTTCGGCGTAGGCGAGCGCTCCGGTCACCGTCATGATGCCGGTCACCGCCCAGACCAGAAGCAGCGCCCCGGGTCCCCAGTCATTCACCTGCCGGCCGATGTCGGCGGAGACGATGAAGATGCCCGAGCCGATCATGGTGCCGACGACCATGGAGATCGCGGCAATAGGTCCGATGCCCTGGACGAACTCGGTCGCCTGGGTCCGGCTGGTTGCGGTCATTGTTGGGCCTGTGCCGTCAGCCTTCGGCCTTGAGCGATTGGGACGGCGAGGGGGGAAGGGACTCGGGTGGAGCGTTTGGCGGCGGAGCCTCGGGTCGGGACGCCGCCTTCACGGCTTCGTCCATCACGGCCTGACCGGCAGCGGCCAGGCCCTTCATGATCCGGCTCGCGCTGTCCATCACCGTGGCCGTGCCACTGATCGCCTGCACCGGCAACTTGGCCGCCCGGATGGTGTCCTCGACGGTCTCGGTGATCTTCGCCAGGATGCCGGTCGGCGCGGCGCGCTCGGCATACTTGCTCTCGAGAAACTCGATGTAGTCGAGCACCTGGTACGCCCGCTCGTCCGCAAGGCCTTCCAGCCGGCGGAGGATGCGCTGCTTGAGAAGATCGTTCATGGGTGACCCGGTAGTGGTCTTCGGCCGTCGGGCATCAGCCGTTCCCCTCTAATCTTCAACTACTTCCCCAATCCGTCCACCACATCGACCAGATCCAGGACCGGCGTGGGCAGAAACTTGGTGCTCGCCGCCCGGATGGTGCCCCGGATCGTCAACTCCTTCAGCGCCGGCACCGACTGGAACTGCGCGACCTGCGAGGACGGCACCACCACGTAGACAAACCCCGGTTCGGGAAGTGGTCCCCGCGTCAGCAGGTAGGTCATGCCTTCGGGAATCTCGGGGCGGAGCTCATCGGCCTTCTGGATCGCGACGAACTGGAGCCGCCACTCCACCATCTGCCCGATGTAGCGGGCGGGATTGGCGCGCACCTCCGCCTGACTGAGGCCCACCAGGATCCGGTTGTCGGTCGAGCGCAGCGTGCTGTCGGGCACCCAGGCCTCAAGCTGCACCCTGGTCCACCCGGCCGAGTGCGCCAGCACCCGGACCCCGACCCCCGAATCCACCGCCCCGATCGGCGCGCCCTGCGGCACGATGGCCACGGGGACATGGTGGATGACCTCGGCCCGGTCGGGGCCGCTCTCCACCTGCGCCGGCGCCGGAGCGGGCGGGACCGCTTTCTGGTCGATCCACGCCGAGCGCTTCACGTGCACCCAGGTGCCCTGGGTTTCGAGCTTGGTGAAACCGACGTTGGTGGTGACCCGGGCAATGACCGCGCCTTCCGGCGTGGCGCGCAAGCTCTCGTTGGGCCGCTTGCTCACCGCGACGTCGAAGTTGTCGCGGCGTCGCGCGGCGACCGAGGCGGCCGGAAGCCAACCGTCGATCGCGACCTCCACGAAGTTCCTCTGGGTCTTGCCGGGGGTCACTTCCGCACCGGCGAGCAGGGTGCCGAGCGATTGGGCCCCGGGGTTCTTCGTGAAGCGGATGTCCTGGGTGAGAATGAACGGAGACTGCCCGCGAAGCGGGGCAGTCGAGAGCACGAGGAGCAGCACGGCCAAGGCTGGTTGGCGGCACCGCGGCGGACTAGATTGGGGCGCGTGAGGCACGGTCTCGATTGTAGAAACGCCGGAGAGTCATGTCAAACACGCGTGGGCCGGCGGGGCCGATAGTCCTGATCGTGCTGGATGGCTGGGGCTATCGGGAAAGCCATGAAGGCAACGCAATCGAACTCGCCGCTACCCCCGTTTGGCACGGTCTGTGGGCCCGGCAACCACGCACGCTCCTGCAGGCCAGTGGTCTCGCGGTCGGGCTTCCCGAAGGCCAGATGGGTAACTCGGAAGTGGGCCACCTGAATCTCGGCGCCGGCCGGGTCGTCCCGCAGGATCTCGTCCGCATCTCCCAGAGCATCACCAGCGGCGCCTTCTTCAAGATCGAGCCGCTCACGGCGTTGTGCGCTCAGCTGCGCCGGACCGGGGCCACGCTGCACCTGGTTGGACTGCTGGGTCCAGGGGGCGTCCACGCGATCGACCAGCACCTGCTCGCCTGTCTCGAGCTGGGCGTGCGCCACGACGTGCCGCGCATCGCCGTCCACGGCTTCCTCGACGGCCGCGATACCCTGCCCACCATCGCCGACCAGGTCGTCGCCAAGCTGCAGGACGACATTCGGCGCATCGCGCCGGGCCGCGCGGTGATCGCCTCCCTGGTGGGACGATACTATGGAATGGACCGCGACCGCCGCTGGGAGCGGACCCGGATCGCCTACGACGCCATAGTCCGCGGCGTGGGCGCGGCCACAGAGGAGCCGCTCGCGGCGGTGCGCGCGGCACTTGCCCGCGGCGAGACCGATGAGTTCGTCCGGCCAATCGTGGTGCAGGCGGACGGGGCGCCGGTCGCCCCGATGCGCGATGGCGACGGGGTATTCTGCTTCAACTACCGCAGCGACCGCATGCGCCAGATCGTCCGGGCGCTCCTGATTGAAGGCTTCGACGGATTCCCGGTACCGGACCGGCCGCGGCTGCTGATGGTGACGATGACCCAGTACGATCGCACCTTTCCGGTCCCGCAGGCCTTCCCGCCCTTCACGATGGCGCGGATCGTCGCGGAAGTGCTGGCCGATCACGGGCGCACCCAGCTCCGCACGGCCGAAACCGAGAAGTACCCTCACGTCACCTACTTCTTCAACGGCGGCTACGAGCCGCCGTTTCGCGGGGAGGAGCGGCTGTTGGTCCCATCACAGAAGGTGGCCACCTACGACCTCGCGCCCGAGATGAGCGCCGCCGGCATCACCGAGGTCCTGGTCCATGCGATCGCACGCAAGGCGCACGACTTCATACTCTGCAACTTCGCCAACGCAGACATGGTCGGGCACACCGGCGTGGTCCCTGCGGTGATCCGCGCGGTCGAAACCGTGGATCAGTGCCTCGGCCGCGTGCTCGCGGCCGCCGAGCCGGCGAAGGCGACCGTGCTTATCACCGCCGATCATGGCAACTGCGAGATGATGATCGATCCCGAGACCGGCGGAGCCCACACCGCGCATACCACCAACCCAGTGCCGTTCCTCACGGTTGGAACTGGTGCCGCCCCACTCCGAGCTGGCGGCGCCCTGTGTGACGTGGGCCCCACCGTGCTACGTCTCCTCGGCATCGATCCCCCGGCCGAAATGACCGGTCGGGACCTGCGAGATCCGTAATCCGACCATTTCCCGGGACCGAAGACTCGGTACCCGGTACCCTCCCCCTTACTATTCCCGAATGCGACGCACGTTGACGACCGTGTTGTTCCCGGCCCTCATCGCCGGTCCCCTCGCCGCGCAGGTGGGGCATGCCCCGGCTTCCTCCCCCTATCGGGACATCCCCGATGGCAAGACCTTCACCCTTCTCTATGGCAAGATTGCGGGAGACGGCGGACAGCTGGGCGTCGGCGCTCATGACGGCAAGAGCTACGGCGTGCGCTTCGATGTCCGCGTCGGAGCCCCGATCCAGCTGGGACTGGCCGTGGCCCGGGGCGAGCTCAAGCGGCTGATCTTCAACTCCGCCGACACCACCAGTGCCGCCTTCCGGGGACCTGTGAGCCAGGATCTCACCATGGTCGAGGCCGCATTGCAGATCAATCTGACGGGGCACAAGACCTGGTACCGGCTGGCGCCGTTCATCGGTGGGAGCGCGGGGTTCGTCGTCGGCTCGGACCTCCCTGCGAGCCAACCCGACTCGAGCGGCTACCGCTACGGGACCAAGTTCTACTTCGCTCCGGCGGTTGGGGTCCGGGTCTTCGTGACCCACTCGATTCATCTGCGGCTCGAGGCCCGCCAGCTGTACTGGAAGCTCACCTATCCGGCGGGCTACAGCACCAAGCTTGCCTCGACCAACCTGCAGGAGTGGACTGGCGGGCGCGAGCTGCGCGCGGGGCTCGGAATCGGTTTTTGATCCCATGGCGACGAGCCTCACCAGGATCGTCCGCTTCCGAGCGACCCACCGTTACTGGCGGCCCGACTGGCCCGCGGAACGGAACCAGCGGACGTTCGGCGTCTTGATCGAGCCCCACAGCCACGACTACTCCTGCGGGGTGACGGTGAGCGGGCGGATCGATCCGGTGAGCGGCATGGTGATGGATCTGGCCGAGTTGGACCGGATTCTGGCCGAGGAGGTCGTTGGACGGATGGATCGACAGGATCTGAACGACCTCCCTCCATTCCGGGAAGGACAGCCGCTGCCGACTTGCGAGGCGCTGGCCACGTTGGTCTTCGGACGGATTCTCGCGCGACTGCCTGCTGGTCTCCATCTCGATCGGGTCCGCATCGAGGAGGACCCGACCCTCTATGCCGAGTGCTCGAGCGCGGACTGACTTGGTTGGCGGTCCGGCCTATCGGAGCGGGCCCGTGTGCTCCCGGCCTGACGCGGCGTCGTCTCCCCGCTGGTCCGGGCGCGCGGTGGCCTTCGCCGGTTCCGCATGACCGCGGACGAGCGCGCCGTGCTGGGCGGCATCCTGCGGTCCGCCAGCACCATCGCCGTCGTCGGGATGTCTCCCCGTCCCTCCCGGCCCAGTCACTACGTCGCGGAGTACCTGCAGCGCGCGGGCTATCGCGTGGTGCCCGTCCGGCCCGGCGTGGACTCCATTCTCGGGGAAACCGCCTACCCCGATCTCCAGACTGCCGCCAAGGC
>DASPUE010000196.1:0-7737 GCA_035623055.1 Gemmatimonadales bacterium | reverse complement strand
AGGGTGCGGAGCCGTGCCGCCAGTTCATCCCGCAGCGCCCCGAGGCGCGCTGCCTCCGCGGCCTGCTCGGCCGCGGCCAGGGCCACGGCTCGTCCGAGCGCGACCGCACCGGCGATGTTCTCCGTCCCCGGCCGAACGCCGCGCTGCTGTCCCCCGCCATGGATCAGGGGCTCGAGCGCCACGCCGCGGCGCACGATCAGAGCCCCGATCCCCTTGGGTGCTCCCAGCTTGTGCCCCGAGAGTGTGGCCAACGAGACGCTGGTGAGTGAGACCGGGACCTTGCCGAACGCCTGGACCAGGTCAGTGTGGAAGGGCACGCTGCGCGCCGCGCAGCGCCGGGCGATCTCATCGATCGGCTGAACCACACCCGTCTCGTTGTTCACCCACATCACCGAAACGACCGCGGGCTGCTCCGCCAGGGCGAGGTCGAGGCCCGCAAGATCGAGCAGGCCAGTGCCATCCACCGGCAGGAACCGCTCCGTTCCGCCGAGGTGGGCCACGGCGTGCGCCGCTGCCAGGACGGCCTTGTGTTCGGTGGGGGGAACCGACACCAGCATGGGGCGACCGGCAGTCCGTGCCCGGAGCGCCGCGCCGATCACCGCGAGGTTGTCGGCCTCGGTGCCGCCGGAGGTGAAGATCACCTCGGATGGCTCCACGCCGAGGGCCTCGGCGATTTCGCGCCGCGCGCGCTCCAGTCCGGACCGCGCGGCACGGCCGGGGCCGTGCGCGCTCGACGGGTTGCCGAACAGCTCGCCGCCCAGGTAGGGCAGCATCGCGTCCAGCACCTCGGCGCGCACCGGTGTGGTCGCGGCGTTGTCGAAGTAGGCGGTCGGTCGAGTCACGGGTGCAAAGATAGCCGGATCGGGGCGCTTCCGTGAAGCCGGGTCGGCCCGGCTATCGTCATGTCCGTCTTGGGGTTCCGTGCCCTACATGCTCTGGACGCCGAGCCCGACGACGTCATCTATGGCGAGAGTTTCATGGGTAAAGAAGGGCTCGCCGTAGCGGGTACGGATCAGCGAGCCGTAGTGGGCGTTCTGGGTCTCGACCAGCGAATAGAGGTCCTGGCCGGTCGGAAAGATCTCGCCCGCGGCCTTGGCTCCGTCGAACTGACTCGAGTAGCTCCGGATCGCCTGCATCTTCCGGTCGAACTGGTCCGAAACGTCCACGACGAAGGTCGGCTTCACCGGGTCCTCCCGGTAGGCCAGGGCGTAGAGGATCTTGTGAGGGCGATACGGTGTTCCGCCCGCCCGGTAGCGCGCCAGCCCGGACAGGAAACATGCATCCCGGCCCAGTTCGGAGGCGATCCGATGGTCGGGGTGCCGGCCGACGGGGAAGGGCAGGATGACCACCCTCGGCGCGAAGTGGCGGATCAGCTCCACGAGCACCCGGCGACTCTCTTCGTTGTTCTGGATATAGGCGTCGGGAAGGCCGGCATTCAGGCGTTCGGACACTCCCATGATCTCAGCCGCTCGGGCGGCCTCGGCGGCACGGAGCTCAGCGGTCCCGCGGGTCGCGGACTCCCCGGCGGTGAGGTCCAGAATCCCGGTGCGATGTCCGGCGTCGTGCGCCTTGAGGAGCGTCCCCGAACAGGTCAGTTCGACATCGTCACGGTGCGCCGCGATGGCGAGCAGATCTACGGCCATGAGTGTCCGGGATCAGAGGGCGATCGGTTGCGCGCTGGGGCGAAAGGTATGGGGTCATGTCCTCCCCGGCCAGCAACGGGCGGCGTCATTCGTGGCGCAGCGCCTCCACCGGATCCATGTTGGCCGCGCGATTCGCGGGATAGAGGCCGAAAACGAGACCGATCCCGATGCTGACCATCGTTGCCAGGACGGCGCTCCAGAGCGGAACGCCGGAGGAGAGGTTGAGCAGACTCTTGAGGATCTGCCCTACTGTGAGGCCGGCCAGGATGCCGAGCAGCCCGCCGATCAGGGTAAGGGTGGCGGCCTCGACCAGGAACTGCCACAGGATCTCCCGCCGTCTGGCGCCCAAGGCCATCCGCAGGCCGATCTCGTGGGTCCGGTCGGTGACCGAAACCATCATGATCGCCATGACGCCGATGCCCCCGACCAGCAGTGCCACGCTGGAAAGCGCCACCATCACGCCGAAGAAGGCCGTCGTCAGGCTGCTGATGGTATCGAGGATCTGGTCCTGGGTGATCACGTCGAAGGTGTTGGGCATCCCCGGGCGCAGCCGTCGCACATTACGGAGCGCCGCAATGGCGGCGTCCTTGGCGGTGGGGATCGGCACGCTCGGCCAGGCTTTCGCGGAAATGAACAGGCCGTTGGTCTCGTCGTAGTGATAGTTGTGATGGGCAGTCTGGAAGGGGATGATGGCCCCGATCTGCTGGCCGGGTGGCTCGAAGATGTTCGACGGCCGCTGATAGATGCCGATGACGGTCAGCGCGACGCCGCCGATCCGGATCCGGCGGCCCAGAGGATCGATCCGCCCGAAGAGGCGGTCGGCCGATTCCTCTTCGATCACCACCACAGGTCCGCCATCCAGCTCGGCGGGGGAGAAGAACCTGCCGCGGAGGAGGGTGCCGCCGAGAATGTCCATGTAATGCTGATCGGCGCCGTAGACGGTGACAGTCTGGGTCGAGGCGCCCTGGTACTCCATCCGCTCGAACAGCTGCACCCAGATGCCGGCGTACTGGATCCCGGGCGCGCCCCGGAGGGCGGCGGCGTCGCTCTCCTGCATGATGGGCCGGATGCGGACCTCGTAGGGGAGGTTGTCCGGGTTCAGCGGCGTCTGGGAGAAGAATCGCATGACATAAAACGCGTTCGGCCCCGCGGTATTCATCGCGTTGAAGATCTGGGTCCGGACCCCGTCCACGATCGAGGCCATGGCCATCACGGTAGCGACCCCAATCACGACTCCCAGGATGGTCAGCGCGGACCGCAGCTTGTTGGTCGCTAGGGCGCCGAGCGCGATGCCGACGCCTTCGGAGAGATTGCGCAGGATCATCGCCGGATCGGGTCGATCACTCGACCCGGAGGGCGGAGATGGGGTCGAGGCGCGCCGCCCGGCTGGCGGGATAGACGCCGAACAGAATCCCGGTGCCGGCTCCAAGGGCCAGGGACACGCCGATGGACCAGACGGTGATGCGGGCCGGGAGCGGCGTCAGCTGCGAGACGCCCAGCGCGAGCAGCCAGCCGCCCCCGACCCCAGCGGCTCCCCCGAGGGTGGACAGCACGATCGCCTCCACCAGGAACTGACGCCGGATGTCCCGGTGGGTGGCGCCCAGCGACTTGCGGATGCCGATTTCCCGGGTGCGTTCGTTGACCGACATGAGCATGATGTTCATGATCACGATACCGCCGACCACGATGCCGATGCAGACCACCGCCGGTACCACGGTGAACAGCATCCTGGTGAGGTCCCGCCAGAACGCCACCAGCGCGTCGGCCTTGTCGACGGTGAAATCGTCAGGCTCGCCGGGCCTCAGCCGGTGCGCGAGCCGCATCGCCTCCTGCGCCCGCGCCATGGCCTCCGGCAGCTCTTCCGCGGTCGCCATCTTCACTGAGACAGTGGTGGTCTTGCGCCGGCCGTAGATGCTCTCGAACGTCGTGATAGGGATCATCGCGAAGCCGTCGAAGGACTGGCCGAGCACTCGGCCTTTCCGCGCGATCACCGCCTTCACCTGCATCTCGCGTCCGCCCAGCCGAATGCGCCGACCCACCGCCGGGTCGGCGCCGCCGAACAGCTTGTCGGCGATCTCGAAGCCGAGCACGGCGACCGGCCGGCGCTCCCGGATGTCGAGTTCGGAGAGTGGTTCGCCCGCCGCGAAGCGGTAGTCCTGCACGATCTGATAAGGCGGGGTCACCCCGAATACCACCACGTTGCCGACCGTCCGATTGCGATAGGTGGCATCGCTGGTGGGTGTGGGCCAGCCGGACTGCAGCGACACGGCGACCGCGTCGGGAATTGCGTCCTGCACCGCCTCGGCATCCTCCCGAGTCAGCAACGGACGCTTGGCGATCTCGCGGACCTCGTCGTCGGACAAGAGCCCGATGGAGATCGGCGTGCGGCGCACCTGGAACGCATTCGTCCCGATGACCGCTTCGGTGATGTTCTCCTTCACGTAGGCGTTCATGCCCTGGATCACCGCGACCACGGTGACCAGGAACCCGACCGAAACGATGATACCGAGGAGAGTAAAGAACGAGCGGAGCTTGCTACCGAGAATGGACTGTAATGCCAGGCGGAACGCTTCGGCGAGCGGCATGCCGAAAGTAAGGGGGAGGGCCGAGCGCTGAGAAGAGGCAGCGCCTTACCGGGCTGCTACCTCGCTCCACAGTGCCCTCCCGCTCGCCGCGATCACTCGTAGCGGAGCGCCTCCACTGGATCGAGCCGGCTTGCTTTCCCCGCCGGGTAGAGCCCAAAGCAGATGCCGGTGATCGTCGAGGCGAGGACCGCGACCGCCACGGACCACAGCGGAACCTGGGCGGGGATCGGTGTGAGGTGGTTGATACCCAGGGCGATCAACCCCCCGAGCACCATTCCCGCCAGGCCGCCGACCAACGTCAGCGTCGCCGCTTCGACCAGGAACTGGAACATGATCTCGCGGCGGGTGGCGCCCAGCGCCTTGCGCACGCCGATCTCGCGGGTGCGCTCGGTCACCGAGATCATCATGATGGCCACCACGCCAACACCGCCGACCATCAGACCGACGCTCGAGAGCGCGAGCATCACCAGGAAGAAGCCATGGGTGATGCTGTTGAAGCTGTCGAGCAGCTTATCCTGGCTCACTAGCGAGAAATTGTTCTCCTGCATCGGCTTGAGGCCGCGATAGCTGCGGAGCGCCGTGGTCACCCGGTCCTGCGCCTCGGCCACGGTCAGCTCCGGCTCCGGAATCACCGAGAACATCATCCAACCTTTCCAGAACTCCGCGACCTTGGTGAAGCTGGAATGGGGGATGCTCACCATCGGACTCTCGGAATCGCCGAACAGGCTCTTGGGCTCGGAGTAGAGGCCGATCACCTCGAATGGCGCGCCGAAGATCTTGATCCGCTTGCCGATGGGATCGAGACCGGGAAAGAGCTGCTCGGCCACCCGGTCGTTGATCACGGCCACCCGAGCCTCGGCCGCGTGCTCGAGCGGCGTGAAGTTGCGGCCTTCGACGATGGTGCCGCCGGAGGTGAGGATCCAGTCGGGGCTGAACCCCTGGACGTTCACGCTCTTGAGGTTCACGTCGCCGGCCGAGACCGGGCCGTTGGAATTCTCCTGCCAGCTGACGCTCCGGATCCCCGGCACCTGCTGCAGCATCTGGGCTTCCGCCACCTTGAGCCAGGGATTGCGGCGCCAGGGCGAGAGCTCGTCCGAACCGTCGCTGATGTTGATCCCCGCCTGGAAGAAGCGGAAGACGAAGAACGTCTTCGGCCCGAGGGTCTCGATCTGGGCGGCGACGCTCCGGTTGATGCCGGTGATCGCCGCGGCCATCGCGATGACGACCATGACGCCGATCGCGACGCCGAGGATGGTCAGCGCGGCCCGCACCTTGTTGGCCCGGAGCGAATCCAGGGCGATCCAGATGCCTTCGAAGAGACGGCTGAGCGACATAGCGTTGCCCCCTACTCGGCCCGGAGAGCCGCAATGGGATCCAGCTTCGAGGCACGCGTCGCGGGATAGACGCCCGCCACGATGCCGACGATCATACCGAGCGCGACCGCCACGGCGATCGACCAGGGAGCCACCGCCGCGGGAAGCGGAGTGACCGCGCGGACCAGGAAGGCGAGGGCGATCCCGGTGGCGATACCCAAGGCCGCCCCGACGGTGGAGAGAGTCGCGCTTTCGATCACGAACTGCGCAAGGATGTCGCGGCGCTTGGCGCCGAGCGCCTTGCGGATCCCGATCTCCCGGGTCCGCTCCGCCACCGCCATCAGCATGATGTTCATAATCACGATGCCGCCGACTACGAGCGAGATGGCTACTAGGCCGGGCAGGGCGGTGAAGAGGACGTTCGAGATCTTGTGCCAGCCGTCCAGCGCGCCGGAGGCGTTCTGCAGGAAGAAGTTGTTCTCCTGGTTTGGCTTGAGGCCGCGGCGGGCCCGCATCAACGCCTCCGTCTCACTCATGGCCGTGAGCATCAGATCGGGGCTGGCGACCTTGATTTCCAGCTCATCCAGGACGTTGAGCGGGCAGATATGACGCCGGGCCGGTGCCCGGAAGGGCATGACGGCGAACTTGTCGAGGGACAGCCCGAACAGGGTGCCCCGGCGGGCGGCCACGCCGACCACCCGATAGGGAATCCCGCGAATGGTTACGTCCTTGCCGAGGGGGTCGAGCCCCTGGAACAGCTTCTCGCCCAGCTCGTTCCCGACCACCAGCACCGGCAGGCCGAGCCGTACTTCCTGCGGCGTGAAGATCCGGCCGCGGTCGATATCGATGTTCTTGATCGCGAAGTAGGTGGGTTCCGTCCCGATCAGCTCGATGTCCTTCGCCGTCTTGCCCCCATAGTTGAGTACCATCCGGTCCGAGCAGAAGCGCGCCGTGATGGCGGGGGTTTGCAGTCGGTCGGTCACGTAGTCGGCGTCGTCGTAGCTGATCCGCGGGCGGCGCATCCAGGCGCGCCACATGTCATCGGTGACGTTCCCGGAGTTGAAGTTGGGGAAGGGGCGCAGGGTGAAAGTGTTCAGGCCGATCAGCCGGTTGGCAAACTGATCCTCCATGTACACGTTCATGCCCTGCACGATCGACACGACGGCGATCAGGAAGGTCACGCCGATCAGCACGCCGATCAGCGAGAAGAAGCTCTTGAGCTTCTGGGTGACGATGGTCCGGAGCGCCATCCGGACCGCCTCGAAAATCGGCATTGCTAGGCGGCGACCTTGGTGTTCCGGGTATCGCTGTCCAGGCGACCGTCGCGCAGGACGACCACCCGCTCGGCGTGCTCCGCGATCGATGGCTCGTGGGTGACCACTACGATGGTCTGTCCCTGGCCATGCAGCTCCGCGAAGACCCGCATGATCTCCTCGCTGGTGGTGCTGTCCAGGTTCCCAGTGGGCTCGTCGGCGAGGAGCAGGGACGGCTCGTTCACCAGCGCCCGGGCGATCGCCACTCGCTGGCGCTGCCCGCCCGAAAGTTCGTTGGGCCGGTGCTGCATCCGGTGCTCCAGGCCCACCCGCGTCAGCGCCCGCTCCGCGCGCTCCCGCCGCTCGCGCGAGGAGACGCCGGCGTAGACCAGCGGCAACTCGACGTTGTGGAGGGCCGTTGCCCTTGGCAGCAGGTTGAAGGTCTGGAACACGAACCCGATCTCCCGATTCCGCACCCGGGCCAGGGCGTCATCGGACAGCCGGGAGACCTCCTGGCCGTTGAGCCAGTAGCTGCCAGCGCTCGGCGTGTCGAGGCAGCCGATGAGGTTCATCAGGGTGGACTTCCCGGAGCCCGACGGCCCCATGATCGCCACATACTCGTTGCGGCGGATCGAGAGGGTGAGGCCGCGGAGCGCCAAGACCCGCTCGGCTCCCATTACGTATTCCCGAGCCAGGTCCTCAACGTGGATGACGCGATCACTCATGACTTCCTGCCCTTGCCGGTGTCCGGCGCGGCGGCCTTGACCTTGGTGCTGTCCTTGAGGTCGCGGATCGCCTGGTAGGTGCCGGCCACGATCGTCTCACCCGCCTTCAGCCCCTCGACCACCTCGAAGTACTCATCGCCCGCGATCCCCACCTTGACCGGGCGGAAGTTGGCGATCCCGTCGGTCACCACGAAGACGCCTTCAACGTCCTTTTTCTT
>DASPUE010000195.1:0-3347 GCA_035623055.1 Gemmatimonadales bacterium | reverse complement strand
GGGGTGACGGAACCGCCCGCACAACTTGACAGTTTCTCGGGTCAGGCCGTATAAGGGGCCATCCATCCGGTCACCGCCGACCCAGCCTCGAGGAGGACCATTGCGATGCGCGAACGGGAACTGAGGGACCTGATCGACCAGGTTCGAGCCGGGACGCTGAGCCGCCGGGCTTTCGTCCAGGCCATGGTCGCCCTCGGTCTCACCGCACCCCTGGCCGGCCAGATGCTCGCCTCCGCCGGCGTGGCGCAGGCGCAGCCCAAGGGCGCGGGCATGTTCACCCCCACCAAGCGTGGCGGGGGCGGGCAGCTCAAGGTCCTCTGGTGGCAGGCGCCCACGCTCCTGAACCCGCACTTCGCCACCGGCACCAAGGACCAGGACGGCTCGCGGATCTTCTACGAGCCCCTGGCCGCCAACGATCCGGACGGCAACCTCTATCCGGTCCTGGCCGCCGAGATCCCCAGCGTGCAGAACGGGGGCGTCTCCAAGGACGGCCGGAGCGTGACCTGGAAGCTCAAGAAGGGCGTGGCGTGGCACGACGGCAAGCCGTTCACCGCGGAGGACGTGGTCTTCAACTGGGAGTTCGCGCGCGATCCCAAGACGGCGGCGCGGACGCTCGGCTCGTACGCGGACATCGAGAAGATCGACGTGCTGGACTCGCACACCGTCCGGCTCGTGTTCCGGAAGCCCGTCCCCTTCTGGGCCGACCCCTTCTGCGGCGTGAACGGGATGCTGATCCCCAAGCACCTCTTCGAGGCCTACAGAGGCGACAAGTCGCGCGAGGCCCCGAACAACCTGAAGCCGGTCGGCACCGGCCCGTACCGGTTCGTGGACTTCAAGCCGGGTGACATCGTCCGGGGCGAGCTCTACCCGAGCTATCACGTGCCCAACCGGCCCTTCTTCGACACGATCGAGATGAAGGGCGGCGGCGACGCGGTCTCCGCGGCCCGCGCGGTGCTGCAGACCGGCGAGTACGACTTCGCCTGGAACATGCAGGTGGAGGACGAGATCCTCAAGCGCTTCGAGCAGGGCGGCCGTGGCAAGGTCGACATCGTCAACGGCGGCAACATGGAGCACATCCAGCTCAACAACACCGACCCGTGGACCGAGGTCGACGGCGAGCGCTCGAGCCCCAAGAGCAAGCACCCGTTCCTCACCGATCCGGCGGTGCGGCAGGCGCTGTCGATCCTGGTCGACCGCTCCTCGATCCAGGAGCAGATCTACGGGCGCACCGCCTTCACCACGGCGAACTTCCTCAACGCACCCGCGCGCTTCGTCTCCAAGAACAACCGGTGGGAGTTCAACGTCGACAAGGCCAATCAGATCCTGGAGGCCGCGGGCTGGAAGAAGGGCGGCGACGGGATCCGGGCCAAGGACGGCAAGAAGCTCAAGGTCGTCTACCAGACGTCGATCAACGCCCCGCGGCAGAAGACCCAGGCGATCGTCAAGCAGGCCTGCGCCAAGGCGGGCATCGAGGTCGAGATCAAGTCGGTCACCGCGTCGGTGTACTTCTCCTCCGACCCCGCCAACCTCGACACCTACCCGCACTTCGCGACCGACCTCCAGATGTACACGGTGACCCAGGTCATGCCCGACCCCCAGGACTACATGCTCCAGTTCACACCCTGGGAGATCGCGTCCAAGGAGAACAAGTGGCAGGGTCGCAACATCACCCGGTGGCAGAGCGAGGAGTACGGCAAGCTCTACCGGGCGGCGGAGAGCGAGCTCGACCCCGTGAAACGGGCCGCGCTCTTCATCCAGATGAATGACCTCGTCGTCCGGAACGTGGTGGTGATCCCGGTGGCCTGGCGGCCGAGCGTGGCCGCGCTGAGCAACAAGCTCCGGGCGGTGCGCAGCGGCTGGGACTCCGACTTCTGGAATCTCGCGTACTGGTACAAGGAGGCGTAGGACTCGGGCGGGAGGGCCCTCGCCGGCTCCTCCCGCCGGTCGCACCGCAGAGATGTCCAAGTACGCGCTGAGGCGCCTGCTGATCGCGATCCCCGTGCTCGCGGGGATCAGTCTCGTGCTGTTCACCGTCCTCGCGCTGGCCCCCGGCGACCCCTTCGAGGAGCTGGCCACCAACCCCAACGTCCCGCCGGAGGTGCGGGCCAACCTCCGCACCCAGTTCGGTCTCGACGATCCGGTCCCGGTCCGCTACCTGCGCTGGTTCGGCTCGATGCTCAGGGGCGACTGGGGCTTCTCCTTCGTGAGCCGCATCAACGTGGGGACCCTGATCATGCAGCGCCTGCCCACCACGCTCTGGGTGCTGGGCCTGGCGCAGCTCCTCGGCCTCATGGTGGCCCTGCCCGCCGGCATCTACTCGGCGATGCGGCCGTACTCGATCTTCGACCAGATCTCGACCACGTTCGCCTTCATCGGCTTCTCGCTGCCCACGTTCTTCACCGGCATCCTGTTCATCCTGTTCTTCAGCATCTATCTCGACTGGCTGCCGTTCATCTACCGCGCCGACATCAGCGCGACGGGCTGGCGGTGGTACTGGGAGAACGTGCGGCAGGCCATCATGCCGGTGGCGGTGCTGGGGCTCTTCCAGGGCGCCTCGCTCACGCGCTTCGTCCGCTCCGCGGTGCTGGAGGTGATCCGGCTCGACTACATCAACACCGCGCGGGCCAAGGGGCTCTCCGAGAAGGTCACGATCCTCAAGCACGTGGTCCGCAACGCCCTGATCCCGGTGGTCACGCTGGTGGCTCTCCAGATCCCGGGCATCTTCACGGGCGCGGTCATCACCGAGCAGATCTTCCGGGTGCCCGGGATCGGCTCGCTGCTGATCTCCTCGATCCTCGCCAACGACACGCCCGTCATCATGGCGATCACCTTCGTGTTCTCCTGCCTGGTCGTGATCTTCAACCTGGTCGCCGACCTGCTCTACGGTTGGCTCGACCCGCGGATCTCGTTCCGCTAGGCCGCGCATGACGCCTCCGAACGGCGTGGTCACCGAGGCGGTCACCTCCGGCGTCCCGCGGGCGCAGCGCAGCCGGACCCACTCGCTGTGGAGCGAGACCTGGCGCCGGTTCCGGAAGCATCGCCTCGCGACCTTCGGGGCCGCGGTGCTGGTCGTGATGGTGATCGCGGTGGTGGTGGGCCCGTTCGTGTACCGCGTGCCCATCGACGAGATCGACTTCAAGGCCAAGCTCAACGGACCGTCGCGGGCGCATCCACTCGGCACCGACGACCTGGGCCAGGACCTGCTCGCCCGCATGCTCTACGGCGGCCGCATATCGCTCGCGGTGGGGCTTGCGGCGATGCTGGTGGCGATCGTCGCCGGCACCTTGGTCGGCGCCGTTGCCGGGATTTCCCGCGCCAGCGTCGACATGGCGCTGATGTGGCTGACC
>DASPUE010000194.1:0-3224 GCA_035623055.1 Gemmatimonadales bacterium | reverse complement strand
CCTGCACCACCTTCAGCACTCGCACCAGCAGCCGGCGGCCCTCCAGCGCCAGCCGGCCTTCGGCTCGGGCCCCCTCGCCGTCCACTAACTCGATCGCCGCATCGGGTGCGGTCCGGCGCACCACCAGATGATGCTCCTCTTCCTCCTCGAGGGTCACCGTGGTGTCGGCCACGAGACTCCTCGGGCGGGCGAGCAGCGTGATCATGCCGGGGTCGCGGCCACCGCCCACCAGGTTTCGTCGATGAGTTCCGCGACGACCCGGAATCCTGCCTCGAGGAGCGGCGCCCGGAAGAGCTCCGCTTCCGCGACCTCCATTCCGGAAAAGATCGCGATCCCGCCCGGCCGCAACGCGCCCCGGATCTCCGGCAGCAACGCCACATTGATGAGCCTGAGGATATTGGAGACGATCACATCCGCCGGGGCGAGGAGCGGGGTCAGTTGCGCCGCGTCCCCTTCCAGAAACGCTACTCGCTCGAGCACGCCATTGCGTTCGGCGTTCATGAAGGCGAACGGCAGCGATTCCGCATCCACCTCGACCCCGATGGCCTGCGCCGCGCCCAGCTTGGCGGCGGCGATCGTGAGAATCCCACTCCCACTGCCAAGATCCAGCACGGTGTGGCCGGGGCGGGCGAAGCGGTCGAGCAGGGCGAGGGCCGCGCGGGTCGAACCATGCTCGCCGCTGCCGAAGGCCATTTCCGGATCGATGACGATGACCAGTTCACCAGGGCCAGCCTGGTAGTGGATCCACGAGGGTACGATCGCGAACCGCCCGACCCGCCGCACTCCAAGACCCTCGCGCCACGCGAGGGTCCAGTCGACCTCCGGGTGTTCCCGTCGCGCCAAGCTGAGTCCCGGTCCGTGGGCCTCGACCAGGTCCCGCTCCAGCGCCTCTGCCGCCGGGGCGCTGGTCGCGAATGAGACCAGGGTGCCGTCAGCCCGCTCCTCGACGGCTTCTCCGGTCCGCTCGACCAGCCAGGCGGCGACCGCATCGCGGCGCTCGGCCTCGGGGTGCACCTCGATCGCGAACCAGCTCATGCGCCGAGTGCCTCTCGGAGCTTGGCCCAGATCCCGGCGGCGCGCTTGGGAGGCTCGCCCTCGTGCTTGGCCAGCTCCTTGAACAGCCGGATCTGTTCCTCGGTCAGCGACTCGGGGGTCCAGACGTGGACCCGGATCAGGAGGTCGCCGCGGCCCGACTGGCCCAGCCGAGGCAGTCCCTTGCCGCGCAGCTTGAGAATCGTGGCCCCTTGAGTGCCGCCCGGAATAGCGACCCGCTCATCTCCGTAGGGGGTCGGGACGGTCAGGGAGAGCCCCAGCGCGGCCTGGGAGAACGACAAGGGGAGGTCCATCACCAGGTTGTCGCCGTCGCGTTCGAAGCGCTCGTCGTCCTTGATCTCGATCATGACGAGGAGATCGCCAGGCGGGGCGTTGCGGGCACCGGCCGCGCCCTGGTTGCGGAGCGTCAGGTAGTTGTTCTCCGAGACGCCGGGCGGGATCTCGACCTGGATGCTCTTCTCGGCGCGGGTCCGCCCCTCGCCGCGACAGACCTCGCACGGGGTGCCGACCACGACGCCCTCCCCCGCGCAAGTCGGGCAGGGGCTCACCGACACGAACTGGCCGAACATGCTGCGGGCGGCGCGGCGCACCTCGCCGGTGCCGCCGCACGTGGCGCAGGCGGTCGGCTTGGTGCCCTTCTTGGCGCCGGTTCCCTCGCAGGTCTCGCAGCGGTCGAGGGTCTTGAGCTTGATCGTTCGCTTGGCGCCGGTGGCGACCTCGTTCAGCGAGATCTTCACGCTCACCCGGATGTCCTGGCCGCGCCGGCTCTCGCCGCGGCTGGCCTGCCCGAAGATGGACTCGAACCCCCCGAAGTCCCGCATGAAGATGTTGAGCGCCTCGGTGAGGTCCACGTGATGGAAGCCCCCGAAGCCCTGCGCTCCGGCCCCGCCCAGCCCCGCCTTGCCATAGCGGTCGTAGCGGGCCCGCTTTTCGGGATCCTTGAGGACCTCGTAGGCCTCGGTGATCTCCTTGAATTTCTCCTCGGCGTCGCCGGACTGATTGCGATCGGGATGGAATTCCATCGCCAGCTTGCGATAGGCCTTCTTGATGTCGGCCTCCGACGCATCGCGGGCCAGGCCCAGCAGGGCGTAGTATTCGCTCACTCCATCAATCCTTCCACCAATCGGCTGGTGTGGTCCACCAGGCCGATGATCTTGTCGTAAGGCATGCGGGTGGGTCCGATGACGCCGATCACGCCCGTAAGATCCCCGGAGCGATAGGACGAAGTCACCAGAGTAAAGCCCGTGAGCCGGCTGTCGTTGTGTTCGCCGCCGATGGTGATGGTAAGACCGTCGGCCCGGCGTGCAGACAACGCCTGGCGGAGCAAATCCCGCCGCTCGGTGAGATCCAGCAGGTCCCGGATCCGGCCGCTGGTAGCGAACTCCGGCTGGCCGGCCAGCATCTGGGCGCTCCCCAGAACCACCGTCTCCGGCCCGGTGGAGAGCGAGAAGATCTCCTCCCCTTCCTCGATGAATATGTTGAGCAACTCGCGCTCGTGGGCGCCGCTGTCGGCGTCCCGCAGCCGCTCGCTGAGCGTGGTGCGGATCTCTGCGAGGGAGAGCCCCGCAAGGCGCTCGTTGAGGATCTGGGCCACCCGCTGCACCGCTTCCGGTACGATGCTGCGCGCCACCTCCACGAAGATCGTGCGGACTGCCCCACTCTTCAGGTGAAAGACCAGGAGCAGCCGGTCCGAGGCGACGGTCACCAGGTCGAGCCGCTCGAGGATGACCCGGTCGAACGCCGGCGCCACCGCGACCCCAAGCTCCTGGGTCAGCACTCCGAGCACCTGGGCGGCGCGGCGCAGGATCTCCTCCATGGCGCTCCGGTATACCAGCTCCGCTTGCAGCGCCTGTTGATCTTCGTGACTGGGCGGGGCAAGTCGGAGGAGATTGTCGACATACCAGCGGTAGGCCCGGTCGGTCGGGATCCGGCCGGCGGAGGTGTGTGGGTGATACAGGTACCCCTTCTCCTCCAGCTCGCTCATCGTGTTGCGGATGGTGGCGGAGGAGACGCCGATCGGAAACCGCTGGGCAACCGTCTGGCTGCCTGCCGGTTCGGCGGTCTCGATGTAGACCTGGATTACCGCCTCGAGTACGCGGATCTCCCGGTCAGTCAGGCCTTCCATAGGCATGCTGGAAATCTAATCGCCGCCCCGGCGCTCTTCACTCTTT
>DASPUE010000193.1:0-9323 GCA_035623055.1 Gemmatimonadales bacterium | reverse complement strand
ATGACTCCGACCGCACCATCATCGAGATCCCGCTCACTATCGGTGTCGTGAGCGCGATTCTGCTGCCCGCCTGGGTGGCCCTCGGCGCGATCGCCGCGCTGGCCGCCGACCTCACCATCGAGGTGGAACGGGTTGGCGGCGCCAAGACTGCGGCGCCCGCGAGCGTGGTCTAGGCCGGTGAGGAGGAGGCGTTATGGCAAGCGTGTTGATCGTCTACGGAAGTAGTTACGGGCAGACTGCGAAGATCGCGCAGCGGCTCGCCGATCGGCTCACGACAGGGGGCAACCGGGTTACGGTTTGGAAGGGGGACGCGCTCCCGCCCTCACCGCGCGTCGATGCCTTCGATGCCTACGTGGTGGCGGCCTCGGTGCTGTTCGGGAAACACCAGCCGTACGTCAGAGACTTCGTCCGTCGCAACGTCGGCCGACTCAATGCGTTTCCATCGGCTTTTGTTTCGGTGTGTGGAGCGTTGGCCGGGAACTGGAAGCCCGGCGAGGACGAGGCCCGCAAGTACATCGCATCGTTCCTCGCTCAGACCGGTTGGCGGCCCGGGGTCAGCCGCTCGTTCGCTGGCGGGCTTCCCTACACCCACTACGGGATCGTCACCCGTTTGATCATGAAGTCCATCAGCCGGATGACCGGGCGCCCGACGGACACCTCCCGTGATTGGGAATTCACCGACTGGGAGGAGGTCGATCGCTTCGCCGGGCAACTGACGGGCTTGCTTGCCGTTCCGGCGGTGCGTGCGGGCTAGGCGGACCCTGTTCCGGACGCGACAAGGGATCTCCGGCGCCATGCCGGAGATCCCTTCGTTTCTGACCCGTTGAGTCGAACCGCCAGTCTACCCGACCGACCCCTCCGCCCCGACCTTTCGCGCTCCCAGGAACACCGGATGGTGGGTGACCGGCAACCAGCGGCGGCCGATCAGGTGATAGATCTCCCAGTCGGCGGTGATCCCGCCCGAGAGCACCGCGTGGGTGAACTCTTCAACGGTGCCGAAGGAGTATTCACTCCCGGCGGGGTTGCGCAGTTTGAACTGAGACACGGCAAGTCCCTTGTGATGGATCCACAGTACCAGCTAGCAACTACCGGACCCATTCGCGTAAAGGCTTGATAGGAAAGCGCTTCTCTATTGCGCCGTCCTGATGCCAGGTGGTCCTGGAATGGCACCTTGCAGCGCCAGTTCGGCAAGTCGGCAGGGGTGGTGGGAATTGGACGAGTAGCGAGGCTCACACTCGTCACGCGTCGCCTCACACCAGCGCTCCGCAGCTGCTCGCTACTCGCCCCTCGCTACTAGGTCCCATCCCACCCCCCGCCTATACTTTGCCACATGCCTCCTTCGATCCTGTGGTATCTCACCTTCGCGGCCAGCGTGATTGCCGCGGTGGCGGCCTTGGTACTGCTGCTCCGGGGAGGCGCGGGGTCGGCGGCGGAGCGATCGGTCCGCGAGGAGGCGCGGGCGGCCCGCGCCGAGCAGGCGAGCATGGCGCGCTCGCTCCGGGAGGAGCTGGCTCAGGCGGGGAAGGCCAACGCCGACACCACCCTCCGTCTGCTCACCGAGCTGTCCCAGGGCCTGGCCGGCAAGATCGAGCGCCTGCGGGAAGAGGTCGGGAAGCACCTCACGTCAATTCAGGAGTCCAACGATCGGAAGCTGGAGGAGATGCGGGTCACCGTGGACGAAAAGCTCCACGGTACGTTGGAACGGCGGCTCGGCGAGTCGTTCGCGGCGGTGAGCGAGCGCCTCGAGGCGGTGCAGCGGGGGCTCGGTGAGATGCAGGCACTCGCCAGCGGAGTGGGAGACCTCAAGCGGGTCTTGACCAACGTGAAGACCCGCGGGATCTGGGGTGAATCACAGTTGCATGCCGTCCTGGAGCAGGTGCTCACCCCCGACCAGTACTGCGCCAACTACCGGCCCCGCGAGGACTCCGCCGATTCGGTGGAGTTTGCCATCCGGCTCCCCGGCCGCGATCCATCCGGTGACCCCATCTTCCTGCCGCTCGATTCTAAATTTCCGCAGGAGGATTATCTCCGGCTGCTGGACGCGGTGGAGCGAGCTGACCCGGACGCCGCGCAGGAGGCCACCGCCGCACTGGTGCGGAGAGTTCGTGCCAGTGCCCGGGAGATCAGTGAGAAATACCTCCATCCGCCCGCGACCACCGACTTCGCCATCCTGTTTCTTCCGACCGAAGGGCTGTACGCCGAGGTGCTCCGGCAGCCGGGGCTGGTGCAAGAGATCCAGCGGCAGTACGACGTGGTCATTGCAGGGCCGACGACGCTGGCGGCGCTGCTCTCGAGCCTTCGCATGGGGTTCAGGACTCTGGCAATCGAGCGGCGTTCGGGTGAAGTCTGGAAGGTCCTCGGCGCCGTCAAGACCGAGTTCGGAAAGTTCGGAGAGGTGCTCGACCGGGTGAAACGACAGCTGCATGCGGCAACCATGACCGTGGAGAACACCGGTATGCGTACCCGCGCCATCCAGCGCCAGCTCCGTCAGGTGGAGGAGCTCCCTCCCGATCTCTCCCAGGCGGTGCTGGGGTTGGCGGGGGAGGAGGAGGTACCGAGTACCTAGTACCTAGTACCGAGTACCGAGTAGCGAGTGGCGAGTGGCGAGTACTCCGGCACCTGTTACCTGTCGCCTGTTACCTGTCACCTGGCACCTAGTTTGGCGGCGGGGCCGGTGGCCCCTTGAAATCGAAGCAGTCGGTCATGTCATCAGCCGAGGTGACCCGAGCGTTCCAGGGTTTGAGTCCGAACGTGGCAACGCAGAACCTCAGCAGACTCACGTGCGAGCGTAGGGTCGAGGAGACATGGCCCCGGCGGGCGTAGGGGCCAAGCACCAGGCAAGGCACCCGTCCCCCATAGCGGAATTGGCTCCCATCCTTCCATTTCTCGACCTCTGGGGGATCCACGTGGTCGAACCACCCGCCCCAGTCATCCCAGGTGATGAACACCGCGCTGCTGGGCCAGAGGCCTCCAGCGACCACCGCGTTCACCTGCTCCACCGTCCACTGCATTCCGAGCGTGACGTTGCCGACCTGTGGGTCCTTCGCGTCCTGCGGATCCGGGGGATGCTCGCTTAGCGCATGAGGTGCATACACCCAGGAGACGGCTGGCAGCTTCCCGGCCTTGGCATCACGCGCAAACTGATCGGAGGGAAAGCTGTTCTTGCCGGCGAGGCCGTGAATCATGGCGAAGGCATAGCCGCCGTAATTCCCCCAGCTCTTCCGAGCCTTGCCGAGCGCCTCGGGCAGCGATGGCAGGGTATAGAGTGGGGCGCTCGGTCCGGTCCGGTACTTGGTACTGGGGTTGTCGATGATCGGCGAGTCACCGGCGATGAGCATCAGGTGATTGGGCGTGGACGGGCCCGCCACGTCGGTGAAGTAGCGGTCGCACAAAGTGAACTGCTTCGCGTAGCTGAAGTACTGGGGAATATCGGTCTTGAGAAATTGCTCCCGAACCGCGGTCTTCGCCCGAGAGAGCCATGCGGCATGGCGATGGTCGGGGTCCACCGTGGGGGGATTGGGCGAGTGCGCCATGACGGCGCCGGCGACGCCGGGAAAGGTTCCGAAATAGTTGTCGAAGCCGTGGTTCTCCTTGACGATGATGATCACATGCCGAATCGGAGAGGCCATGCGGTGCTCACCCATGTCGGTTCCGGACTTGATCGCCTCAGGGCCACCACTGCCGATGGTACCCGCCGCCTTCCGGAAGTACCTGTGAGCGTCAACACCAAGCGCCATCAAAAAGGGAAAAAGATCCGTGGGGCGTACGGGACGAAGTGCCCATGGCGATGAGCCAAAATGTACCATGGGCTCCAAAGGGCTCGGGGCAGGCGGACCTAAGCCCTTGGCAGCATTCGCGCTTGTGGCATCGTGGGACCCGGGAATGAACCTTGCCCTTTGTCGGTAGGTGGTCCTCCCCTTCGCGCGAGTGACAGTATGCGATCAGCTGCTCTCCGGTTCCGGAATGTCTCCTCGGTGATCCTGCTGCTGCTCCCGCTGGCACTGACGCAGGCGCACGCGGACCCACCGGCTCGAGTTGGGCGGCTCAGCTTTCTGAGCGGGTCGGTGTCGTTCCGCCCGGGCAGCCTGGACGATTGGTCGGCCGCCACGCTCAACTATCCGGTCACTACCGGCGATCACCTCTGGACCGACGAGGACGCCAAGGCCGAGCTGCATGTCGGCTCGACGGCGGTGCGGCTCGCACCCTATACCGCCTTCGGCGTCCTCAATCTCGACGACCAGACCGCGCAGCTGCAGATAACGCAGGGATCGCTCCAGATCCGGATTCGCACCCTGGGTGCGCAGGAGAGCTACGAGGTCGATACGCCCAACGCGTCCGTCGCGCTGCTGCGCCCCGGACTGTACCTGATCGATGTGGACAGTACCGGCGATACGACCGACGTCACGGTGCGTGACGGCGAGGCCGAAGTGACCGCCTCGGGATCGGCATTCACGGTGCGCCCGAAGCAGCTGGCCGAGATCACCGGGCAGGATGCGCCGAGCTACGATCTCCGCGACGCGGGCCCGACCGATGCCTGGGAAGACTGGTGTGCAGTGCGGGACCGGCGGGAGGACAACGCCCGGTCATCGCGGTTCGTCTCCCGGGAGGTGGTCGGCTACGAGGATCTGGATGACTACGGCGACTGGCGCACCGTCGATACCTACGGCGCCGTCTGGGTGCCGAGTCACGTCGACCCCGATTGGGCGCCCTATCGCTTCGGCCACTGGGCCTGGGTCGAGCCGTGGGGCTGGACCTGGGTCGACGATGCGCCGTGGGGTTTCGCGCCGTTCCATTACGGCCGCTGGGTCCACTACGGCTACGGCTGGGCCTGGGTCCCCGGTCGAGTCGCCCCACGCCCCGTCTACGCGCCGGCGCTGGTCGCGTTCGTCGGGGGATCGGGGTGGAGCGTGTCACTCTCCTTCGGCGGGGGCGGGGGCGCAGCCTGGTTCCCGCTGGCCCCGGAGGAGCCGTACGTGCCGGCCTACCGGGTTACCCCCGCCTACGTGCAGCGGGTGAACGTGACCAACGTGACCGTCGTCAATGTCACCAACGTCAACGTGACGAACGTCCACTACGTGAATCGCGATGTGCCCGGTGCGGTGACCGCGGTGTCCCAGGAAACCATCGTGAGCGGTCGTCCGGTGGGGGTGGCGCGGGTGAACGTGCCTGCCGCGAATCTCACTGGGGCGCCCGTTGCCGGAACGGCGCCGCGGTTCGTTCCCCGTCAGGAGAGTGTGGTGGGCACTACTGCCGGCGGACCGGCGCGCACCCCTCCGACGCGGGTCTTCGAGCGGCCGATCGTCGCCCGGACCCAGCCTCCCCTACCGCCGGTCAAATTCCAGGCGGAGCGCACCCAGCTGGCGGCGAATGGGGGCCGTCCCCTCGACGACGATGCTCGCAATCGGCTCCGCGGCAACGCGCCCGCGCCGACGGTGGTCCGTCCCGCCTCGGTTGGTGGCCAGGGGGCGGCGGGGCTGCACCCGGCACGCGCCAATCTCCCCGCCACTCGGCCAGTTGAGTCGGCCAACTGGAGCAAGCCGGCACCGCAGGCGGCGCCGCGGCGCAACGATCGTCCGCCGGCGGCGCAGGGGAACCCTCAGGGCGCTCCCGGAGGCGTGCGGGGAAACCGCCAGCCGGCCTCAGGAGATCTCGCGAAGCGGCAGAACGCCGAACGCCAGCAGCTGGATTCCCAGCAGGCCGCGGAGCGGGATGCGCTCGCGAAGCGGCATCAGGACGAGCTCAAGCGGCCGCCGGACGGGGTGAGCTCTGAGGACCTCAAGAACCGTCACGCGCAGGAACAGCAGGCGCTCGACCAGCGTCACAAGCAGCAGCGTGATTCCTTGGCGCAACGCCACACCCAGGAGAATGCGCGTCAGGGTAAGCCCGATCGGCCGCGGGACAATCACCCTTAGGGCGGCCTCCTGTGCTGTCCTGTGGCGCTAGAGGATCCGGCTAAGGAACAGCACCACCCCCGCGGCGCCGACTGCCATGGAGGCGAACCAGACGGGGCGAGCCCGCGTCAGGGCGGCGAGCGCCCCGAGAGCAATCGCCACCTGGAGCAGCGCGACCGAGTTGGCGAAACCGTGGTGCGCGTGCATTTCGTGGTCCGCTTCCAGCGAACGCTCGTCTCGTTCCTTCTCCTTGTCTTCCGCGATCTTCTTGATGCTGTCCTGCTCCTGCTGGTAGCGAGCCTCCTTCGCGACCAGGTCCTCCGGGGGCTGCTTGTTCGCCGCCCGCCAGGTGGTCTCGCTGGCTTCGGCGATCGCCAGCTTGAGTCCCTTCGCCTGGTAGTACGCCCACTGGTCCGAGGCCTGCGCCTGGAGCTGGGTCGCCTCGGTTTTGAGCACCAGGGCCTCGTTGGCGGTGGAGCCCGCGCGCAGCGCCGCGATGGCGCCGACCGCGGCCAGGATGGCGGTGGTCAGCGCGATGGAGCGCAGGAACGCACCCCCCTCCTTGTCCATCTCTTCCTTGATCGCCTCGTGCAACTTCTCGGTTTCGATTTCTGGCTCTTCCGGCATCTCGACACCTCGAGTTGAAGGGAGACCGCCGCCGGCTCAGGGCGCCGCGGCCGTGACCTTGCGAGTCAGGATGTAGAAGTTGGGGTCCACCTGGAAGCCTTCCGGGTCGGCTCGGGTGAGGTGCGCCGCCTGCCAGGACTGGGTGGGCCGGAGGACGATGTATCCCGAGTCGGCCACCGCCGCGCGGATGGGCAGATCGAATCCCGGCACGGCATCTACCCAGCGATACCAAAGAGTGGAGTGGTCGATCCGATATTCCAGGGTCGGGATCTGGATCGTGGTCAGGTATTGCGAAAACACCCGGCTCAGGTCGATGCCGGCGCCGCGGCTGATGAATTCCTGCACCTGCCTACCGGTGACGACCTGATGACGGAAGGTCGTGTTGAGCCCCCGCAGGATGCCTCTCCACCGCTCGTCGTCGTTCACCACCTGGCGGATGGTGTGGAGCATGTTCGCCCCCTTGGGGTACATGTCTCCCGACCCCTCCTGGTTGAGGCCGAACGCCGGGATGACCGGTGCGTTGTTCTTGATGCCGCGCCGGGCGCCGATGACATACTGGGCTCCCGCCTCCCGCCCCCGGAGGCACTCGACGTAGATCCCCTCCGAGTAGCTCGCGAAGCTCTCATGCACCCACATGTCGGCCAGGTCGGCGGAGGTGATACTGTTGCCGAACCATTCATGGGCGCTCTCGTGCACGATGATGAAGTCCCAGTCGAGTCCCTGGCCGGTGCCCGAGAGATCTCGGCCGAGGTAGCCGTTCAGGTAATGGTTGCCATAGGCAACCCCGCTTTGGTGCTCCATGCCAAGGTGCGGCGTCTCGATCAGCTGATAGCCGTCGGCGTACCAGGGGTAGGGCCCGTACCAGTGCTCGAAGCAGGCGAGCATCGACTGCACCTGGGTGAACTGCTTGCGCGCTACCTCCAGGTGATACTCGAGGGGCCAGTAGTTGAGCGTGAGGGTGCCGCCCTCGCCGCTGAAACTGTCGGTGAAGTGGGCGTAGCGACCCGCGTTCACCGCGACGTCGTAGTTGTTGATCGGCTCGCTCACGAACCACTCGTAGGTGGTCGAGCCGTCCGGGTTGCCGTTGGTCGACCGGAGCCGACCGTTGGAGACATCCTGGACGCCACGGGGGACCGTGATGGCAATGCGCTGGCTATCCGGCTCGTCCGCCTGGGTGTCCTTGTTCGGCCACCAGACACTGGCGCCGAGTCCCTGGCAGGCGGTGGCGATCCAGGTATTGCCCAGGCTATCCGCGGTCCAGACGAAGCCGCCGTCCCAGGGTGCGCGGTGCGCCACCCGTGGGCGCCCCGCGTAGTAGACGGAGATCATCCGCAGCTCGCCCGGTGTCTGCGGTGATACCGGACGGACAAAGAAGGCGTTGCCGTCCCGCCGAGACTCGAGCCGGCGCCCGTCCTGGACGAAGCTGTCCACGACCAGCGGCTCCTGGAGATCGATCTGCATCTCCACGGCGGGAGCCAGGACGCGGTAGGTGATGTGATTGACGCCCCGGATGGAGCTGTCGGCCGGATTGACCCGGACGTTCAGGTCATAATAGGTGACATCCCACCAGGCCCGTTCCGGCGTGATGGAGCCGCGCAGGCTGTCGGCGTGATGCATGGCCGCTGAATCCTGGGCCATACCCGCCGAGACCGGAACGAGGAAGAGGACGGCGAGACAGAGTGGCATCCGCATGCCCGGGGCTCCCGAAATGGAGAAGGAGCGAAGGTAGCGAGCCGGGCATGGCGGGCAACCCCCGTCACGGCATGCAACGGGAACCCGCCCCTGCGCGCGGGGCCTGGAGCCTCAGATACAGGCCCCCTTCTGGTTCGACCACTCGAGCTGGATGGTGTATGGACCGAGGGTCCGGGTCTGCCACGCACAGATATCCCCGATCTCTCCGTGGACATCGTCGTACCATCCCTGGCCCGGAATCGGGTCGGTGATGGCCTCGCACAGCTCGTGGGAGCTGGTGGAGGTGAGGGCGTCGAACTCCGCGAGCGCACCGGTGCAGCCCTGGCAGCCCGGATAGGGCATCACCGCGTAGAAGATCTTGCCGTTGATGCTGTCGTGGTATCCGCAGAAGGCGGTGCAGGAGCCGCTCCCGCCCTGGGTGACCTTCACACCAGGAGGCATGTAGATGAAGTAGAGCGTGTTCGCGGTGGGCTTGGGGACCTTCTTGCCGGTGATGAGTTGCTGCAGCGCCGACTGGATGGCGCCGTCGGTGATCGAGTGTTTGAGCGCGGGCTTGGTGATGGTCAGCGTTCCGATCCGCTTGCCGTGCCCGATCTTCTTCCCCGGGCGGTTGTACTCGCTCATCTGGTCGATCAACTGGCTGGTCAGGATAAAATCAAAGAACTGGTTGAGCTTGCCGACCTGATCGCTGACCGGCGCGGTCTGCCAGGCCGGACCCCAGAAGATCGTGAACACCTGGACGCCGGTGAGAAGCGGCCCGCCGCGGTACGTCATGTTGGCGGCTGGTGCCGCCTCGAGGCTCGGATAGGGAAGTCGGATAGGGACGATGCGAATGGAGTCGTTCTTCTCGGAGCGGGTCCGCCGGGAAGCGGTCTTGGTGGCCATGGCGATCTCCTGAGGACGCGATACGGCACGAGAGCGGGACGACATAGTAGAAGCGGTTGCGGTGAGAACCCGTGACCCTTGTCACCGGCGAGACAGAGTGGCGCGGGGGCTCAGCGCAGGAATAGGGAGATGGTGTAGATGATCAACCCGGCCAGGCCCCCGACCAGAGTGCCGTTGAGCCGGATGAACTGCAGATCACGGCCCACGGCCAGCTCCAGCCGCTCGGCC
>DASPUE010000192.1:0-6121 GCA_035623055.1 Gemmatimonadales bacterium | reverse complement strand
AGCACCAGCGGAACGCTGACGATCAGCCAGCCGGCAAGCGATTCCAGGTCCTCGGTGAGCGCGGCGGTCGACTGAATGGCTACCACCGTGAATTCCCTTGGCCGCGTTCCGCGCTCGGTCGCCAGCCGCCCCGCCGCCTGGTGATCGATCGGACGATCGGCGCTTTTCCCCGACGGTGGCAGCTCCACGAGCCGGGGAATCGCGGTGAGCAGGTCCGTGGCGCCGCGCCGCCCGAGCAGGGCTCCGTCGGCGGAATACACCGCGAGCGACGTGGCCCCCATCGGCCACTCGTCGAGGGCCTCATGCACCGCGTGCTCGAAGGTCGGTGTGGGACGCTCGGCCGCTTCCCGCTCCACCGCCTCCCGGAGCCCGCGGGCCGTGGCAATCACCTGGTCGGACAGACGCGCATCCGCCCGTCGCCGGAGCAGCGTGAACAGGCTGACGTCCAGCACCGCGAGCCCGAGGAGCATGCCCAGGGCGAACCAGCCCGCCAGCCGCAGGCGAAGGCGACTATACCGCATCGGGAGGAGGTTGATCGGTGAGCACGTACCCGGCGCCCCGTACCGTGTGCAGGAGGGGCCGGAGCCCCGCTACGTCGACCTTTCGGCGCAGCCGGGCGATCAGCACCTCGATGACGTTGGCCACCGGATCGAAGTTGTCGTCCCAGACATGCTCGAGAATCCGGGCTCGGCTCTGGACCCGGCGCGGATGGCGGAGCAGGAATTCCAGCAGCGCATACTCCCGGCGGGAAAGCCGGAGCGTCGTCCCTGCCCGCCGCGCCACCCGGGCTGCCGTGTCCAACTCAAGGTCCCCAAGTCGCAGGGTGACGTCCAGGGCGGGTCTGGGGCGGCGAGTCAGAGCCCGGCAGCGGGCCAGCAGCTCATCCACCGCGAACGGCTTAGGGAGATAGTCGTCCGCTCCGGCATCCAGGCCGGTGACCCGATCGGCGAGTGCGTCACGCGCAGTGAGCATGAGGATCGGCGTTCCTCCCCCTTCTGCCCGGAACTTCCGGCACACGCTGAAACCGTCCATCTCGGGAAGCCCAATGTCGAGGATCGCCAAGTCGTAGTCGGTCGCGACCAACGCGCCGAGGGCAGTCGGTCCGTCGGTGACCAGGTCGGCCGCCCAGGCCGCCTCCCGCACCACCCGAAGGAGCAGTTCCCCCAGCCCGGGATCGTCTTCGACGATGAGCACACGCATCCCGATGGAATGTAGGCGGGTTGGATGACAGGAGAATGACGATTATCCTACTGCCAGCCGGCATGGTCCTTCCCCGACGCGCGAGGCGCAGATGACCCAACCCCTGGTCGGCATCGTGATGGGCAGCGATTCGGACTGGGAGGTGATGCAGCACGCGGCCCGTCAGCTGGGAGCCTTCGGCGTGCCTCACGAGTCGCGGATCGTCTCCGCCCATCGCACCCCGGACCTGCTGTATCGATACGCCGAGGAGGCCGCGGGACGCGGGCTCCAATGCATCATTGCCGGCGCAGGTGGCGCGGCTCATCTCCCCGGCATGCTCGCGGCCAAGACCGCACTCCCGGTCCTCGGAGTTCCGGTTCCTTCTCGGCATCTCAACGGGCTCGATTCGCTGCTTTCTATTGTGCAGATGCCGGGCGGGATCCCCGTCGCGACGTTCGCCATCGGTGAAGCCGGCGCCAAGAATGCCGGCCTCTTCGCCGTGGCGCTGCTGGCCCGCCGGGACCCCGCCCTCGCCACCAAGCTGGAGGAGTTCCGCCGCAATCAGACCGACCGAGTGCTCGGCCTCACGCTCCCGGAGCCGAAGTGATCCAGCCGGGGGCCACCCTCGGCCTGCTCGGCGGGGGCCAATTGGGTCGGATGTTCACGCAGGCCGCGCAACGCATGGGGTTCGAGGTTGTCGTTCTGGACCCCGATCCGGAAAGCCCCGCAGGCCGGCTCGCCTCCCGCCACATCCGGGCAGGTTATACCGACCGGCAGGCGCTCACCGAGCTGGGCCGAAGCGTGCAGGCGGTCACAACCGAGTTTGAAAACGTCCCTGCCGAATCGTTGGCCTTCTTGCGGGAGCACTGCCCCGTCCGTCCCGGGGCCGAGGCGGTTCAGCTCACTCAGGATCGCATCGTCGAGAAGACCTTCGCGAATGCCCAGGGACTGGCGACCGCGCCCTTCGCTGCGATCCGAAGCGAGGAGGATTGCGTCGTCGCGCTCCGAACGATCAATCCGCCCGCGATTCTCAAGACCGCGCGACTCGGCTACGACGGCAAGGGACAGGCACCGGTCGAGACCGAGGGACAGCTCATCGAGGCCTTTCGCGGCTTCGGCACTCAGCCGTGCATCCTCGAGGCCCGGCAGCGACTCGACCTCGAGATCTCAGTCGTGCTCGCGCGCGGAGGGGACGGGGCGATCGTGACCTTCCCCGTCGCCGAGAATCGCCATGTGAACGGGATTCTGGATACGTCGGTCATCCCGGCGCGGGTCCCCGAGACGGTCGCGGCTCAGGCCCGCAAAGCGGCCTCGGCCCTGGCCACGGCGATGAACTATGTTGGCACCATGGCGGTCGAGTTCTTCGTGTTGGATGGTGATCGGTTGCTGGTGAACGAGCTGGCTCCCCGCCCCCATAACAGCGGGCATTACACGCTCGACGCCTGCGCCACCGACCAGTTCGAACAGCAGGTGAGAGCGGTCGCGGGGCTCCCGCTGGGAGATTCCGCGCTCCTCAAGCCGGCGGCGATGGTCAACCTGCTGGGCGATCTATGGGAACGCGGAGAGCCCAGGTGGGAGCGTGCCCTCGCCGACCCTGCAATTCATCTTCACTTGTATGGAAAGACCGAGCCTCGGCCCGGCCGCAAGATGGGCCATCTGAACGCGCTGGCAGCTACTGCGGAGGAGGCTCTCTCCCATGCGCTCGCCGCCCGCGCCGCACTCCTTCCCGCATCCTGAGGTTGCCATGTTGCTGATCCTGCTCGCCACGACACTCGCCAACCCCGCTCACGATCCCGCCCCGGCGCACGCGGGGCTGGCCTGTATCACGATGAACACCACCAATCTTCCCCTGGCGACCCGCAAGAGCCCGCTCGATTCTCTCTCGTTCAAGGTCGGTGCGGCTGATGTGAAGCTCTGCTACGGTCGGCCGTCGGCGCGGGGCCGGACCATGATCGGCGGCGATGCGGTGCCCTTTGGCAAGCTGTGGCGGACCGGTGCCAACGAGCCGACCATGATCCATTCGACCGGGCCGCTGGTCATCGCCGGCGTGGCCGTGCCGGCCGGCTCGTACTCGATCTACAGCGTGCCGGGACCGAGCGAGTGGCAGATTATCGTGAACCGGTCGATCACCCAATGGGGACACGAGTCCCGCTACACCGACGAGGTGAAGGCCCAGGAGGTGGGCCACGGCACCGTTCAGAGCTCGGCTATCCCCAATCCTGTCGAAACCCTGACCTTCCACACCGAAGCGGGCTCAGGCGGCGCGGTCAACCTGATTCTGGAATGGGAGAAGACGCGGGTAACGATTCCGGTGACGCCAGGGAAGTAGAAGGCTACCTCTCGGGGTACAGCCCCGACGCCTTGGCCGCGGCGAAGCTCTGAGGGTAGTTCACCACATCGGCCGACCAGACCTCCAGGTACTCTCCTCCGTTCTGCGCGCCGTACTGCAGCAAGAGGAAGTAGGGGCTGGTCGGCCCATCCGCGCCGCACGACCCTGCCCCGCCACCCGCGCAGCCTGCGCCGGCTCCACCGTGCTTATTGGTCTGCCACCCCACCGCATCCGAGTTCTGCGAGGCCAGCGCGGTTACCTCCGGCAGGAAGAAGTCGCTGTCCAGCTCATCGGCTTGCACCTGCACTCGCCCGGGGGCAATCGCCGAGACCCGCTGGACCAGCAGTGACGCCACGTAACCCACCGGGTCGCCGGAGAGGTTCGGAAAATCAATTCCGATGGTGCCCGGTGGGAAGAGGCTGAGGCCGAGGTATCGATCGGGGAACGCTTGGGCGAAGCTCGCTGCGATGGCGGCGAATCCGCTGACGACCGCCGAGTCGGAGTACCCAAGACCGCGCCATGCTCCGGTATCGGCATCAGTGATCACCGTCGGATAGGCCGGTCGGCCGTCCGGACAGGGGGCGGTGTCGGTGGCTGCGGGCCGCGGAAAGCCGGTCGGAAGCCGGATCTCCTCGTCGTATACGCTGAGCCCTGGCACATGCACGAGGGTGAGCGACCCATAGGCCCCGGTCTGCCTGAGGTGCGCCGCGAGATCGGTGGCGGCCGCGGACCAGAACTGACGAACGTTGGGAACCCAGGGGAGCGGTATGTAGGCGCTGATGCACCGGCCGGCGCCGCCGCCAGTGGCCCACACATCGAACAGCGGAGCGCAGTCGGCTCCGCATGCGGCGGCAAACCCGTTGGGCAGGGAGTTCGCGTAACTGCTGGTACTCTGATACCCCGTCTCCAGCTCCACCGAGAACTTCTTGTGGTTGGACGTGGCGATCCGCACCAGGGAATCGAGATAGCTCCAGTCCCAGCTGAATTGTCCCCAGGTCGTCACGGCCGGCAGGATCTTGGCGATCGGCACGAAAATGGCATTTCCGGCGACATCGTTCAGGTATGCGGGTGCGGTCGGAAGGCCTGCGACGTAGGCAGTCGCCAGCGACTGCCCGTTGCCGGCTTCGTTGAGCACGTAGATCCCCGATGGAATCGGGGGAGCCCCGGGAGTTGTTGGCCCGGTGCCGCCGCCTCCACCGCAGGCGAGTGTGCCAGTGGAGACCGCAATCGCAACGGCCGACGAGACTCCGAGAGCTATCGAAGGACGATTCTGCATATCTCAGTGGTCGTGATGGAACTGTTGCCGGTCGCGGGAGGATAGTCGGAGATCAGATCTGACAGACTCTCTTAACTACCTCCCAACTCGTTCCACCGCCAGCCCAGACCCGTCTTAGGGTACACCAGGGGTCGGCCGCCGCGAGATGGGGCCTAGCCCCCATAATGACTTCCTCATCGGGTTCTTCACGGCGCCTCATCGTGCATGGCCCACCTTGTCGATCTGAATCAGGTCACAGATTCGCAAGGGGGCATCATGATTACCAGGATGCGGTTGGTTACTGGACTCCTACTGGTGCTTTGCGCAATGCCGGCGCTGGCACAGGAGCCGGGGACGTTCGAGGCCGGTGCCTTCGGACGCTACACCCATTTCGACAGCAAGCTCAACTTCGACAATCGCCTCGGCGTCGGCGCGCTCCTGGGAGTGTTCTTCGTTCGGAACCTCGCCTTCGAGGCCGACGTGACTTACACGCGGACCAAGAGCCAGGGAGGAGCCGAGCTCCGGCAAACCCCGATCCACGCGCGCCTGGTGTACAACGTCCCGGTGAACGATCGCGGGACCTTCTTGATTGGCGCCGGATACGTGCGGAACCTCTTCCGAGCCAGCTATCGCGAGACCGAGAGCGGCATTGGTGGACTGGTGGGCGGCCGGTACGGGTTCGGGAACCGCTTCGCGGTACGCGTCGACATCGCGGGGGATTACATCCCGAACGCGGAGAGCCGGTTTGTGCCGCCACAGCTCCCCGGCATCGAATACAAGAAGTCCAATTTCCATCTGGGCATTGAGGCGGGGGTCTCAATCCTGGTTGGCCGCAAGGCAGGATGACAGTAGGCCAAGTGCCTCGGGATTGAAGCCTTGGGCTAGCAGCCCCTGCTCCAGGTAATAAGAAACGGCGCCCCGAATGGAGCGCCGTTTTGTGCCACTAACCTCTGTCTACATACCCCCGCCTCTGTCCAGCAAAGCTGCCACTCTCAAGATTCGGCCAATTACCATGGCGATCGCCCCACAAGCGGCAAAAACGATACCGATGTCACGAATCCATGGGAGTTGAAACACCATGCCAATCCCAAATGGCAGGCTTCCTGCTATGCCCACGCCGATTCCTATTACCCTGACCCTATTGGCCGCCGCGAACTTGCGATCACCTTCTGTTTTCGCATTGCGCTCGAGTTCTATATGCGCTCGAAAGACCTGTATGATGCGGACTATTGAGAACACGCCGAACCCAATGGCCACCACAAGAGCGATGGGCTGCATCTCTACCTTCCCGACCGGCGATTAGCGCGTCGTTCTTGCGTACGTTTGTGGTATGCCTCTGAGAAGGTGTATCCAAGCGA
>DASPUE010000191.1:0-2686 GCA_035623055.1 Gemmatimonadales bacterium | reverse complement strand
GCAGGAGCGCATCACCTCGACCAAGAAGGGCTCCATCACGTCGGTGCAGGCGATCTACGTCCCCGCGGACGACCTGACCGACCCGGCGCCGGCAACCGCCTTCGCCCATCTCGACGCGACGGTGGTGCTCTCCCGGGCGATCTCCGAGCTGGGGATCTATCCCGCGGTGGACCCGCTCGACAGCTCCAGCCGGATCCTGGACCCCCAGTATATCGGCGACCGTCACTACAACGTTGCCATCGGCGTGCAGCGCACTCTGCAGAAGTACAAGAGCCTGCAGGACATCATCGCCATCCTTGGCATGGACGAGCTGTCCGAGGATGACAAGCTGGTCGTGGCGCGGGCCCGGCGCATCCAGCGATTCCTCTCCCAGCCGTTCTTCGTGGCGCAGCAGTTCACCGGCTTCGAGGGCAAGTACGTCAAGCTGCAGGACACGATCGAGAGCTTTGAGAGGGTGCTCTCCGGCGAGTTCGATGACCTCCCGGAGCAGGCATTCTACATGGTGGGGGGAATCGAGGAGGCAGTGGAGAAGGCCAAGAAGCTGGCGAGCGCGTGATGCGGGTCACGGTGATCTCTCCGGAAGCAGCCATCTTCGACGGCGAGGCCGATGCGGTCACCGCGCCGGCCTATGACGGCCAGGTGGGCATTCTGCCCCGCCATGCGCCGTTCACGACACTGCTCGGCCACGGCCCCCTTGTAGTCACCAGCGGTGGTACCAGCCACCGCTTCCGGGTCGACGGCGGGTTTCTCCAGGCAGTGAACAACACGGTCCGCGTCGTCGCGGAACACGTCACAGGAGAATAGACCCATGCACCGTGGCACCCTCCTCGCCACTCTGCTGCTGGGCCTCGTCGCGGGCTCCGGAGAAGCCCAGACCATCGGAACCCCCATCTACCACAGTCCCTACCGCGACTTCAAACGCAGTGAACTCGGCGGCTACATCTCGGACCCCGGCTCCGGCTACAGCATCGCGGTGCAGGGCGAGTATCGGATCGCCCGCCCCAAGTTCGATTTCGGCCTGACCGTCGGCTACGCCGATGCCTCCGGCGGCGGGGACAACCTGTTCGGCGTCGGCATCGACGCGCGGGTCCCGGTGGTCAGCCACAGCCAGGACTTCCCGCTCGACGGTGCGATCACCGGCGCATTCGGCGCCGTCTTCGGTGGTGGCAAGTCCGGCTTTCTGGTGCCGCTCGGCGTGAGCCTTGGGCGGCAGATCCTGCTGGAAGATTCGAACATCAGCTTCACGCCCTACGTCAATCCCGTGATTGCGCCGACCTTCGGCGACCGGCTCGGGGATGTCGAGTTCGGACTCGGCCTCGGCGTCGATGTGGCGCTCAGCAGGACCTTCGATATCCGGGTGAGCGCCTCTCTAGGCGATATCGATGGTGTCGGCATCGGGCTGGCCTGGCACCACTGATCCCGCGATCACCGTCGTCACATTCCGCACGGCTGGACGACCCCCTCGGCGCTCGCCCGGGGGGTCGTCCTTCGCCGTGCGGCGGTTGACTTCCCCCTCGACCTCACCCTAGCTTGCGGCGCTTCTCGACCACCCGCGGTTCTGGAGGTTCCATGCGTCTGATCCGGGTTCTTCCCGTCACGCTGGTGCTCGGCGCCGGCCTCGCGCTGCAGGCAGCGGCGCAGGTGACCGGCCTGCCGGTGCACAACAGCGGCGTCTCCACCGGTCTCAGCCTTGCCGGCGAAATCGGCTTCCCCAATGCCGATTACGGCAAGGGGACGGCCTACGGCGCCCGCGGGGCGCTCGGCCTCGGACCCATCGGGGTGAGCGCGGTGGTCTCGAGTTGGAACCCGGAAGGCCCGTCGCCCTCGCGGACTGGCGTGGGCGGCTATCTCAACCTCAAGGTGTTCGGTGGGCCGCTGATTCCGCTCTCGGTCACCTTGCAGGGCGGCGGCGAGTACACCAAGACCAACGGCGCCAAGATCGTCCACGTGCCGATTGGCCTGGGGATCGCGCTCAAGATTCCCAATCCCGCCCTCGCCATCAAACCGTGGATCGCGCCCCGTTTCGACCTGGTTCGGGTCACCGCCCCCACGGTTTCGAGCGTCACCCAGAAGAATTTCGGGATCAGCGGCGGCCTCGATTTCAGCCTGCTGGGCGGCTTCGGTTTTGGAGCCTCGTACGATCGGGTGTTCGCCGGCAACAGCGTGAATCCATCCGTGTTCAGCGCGGGAATCAACTACACCATCAAGATCCCCGGCCTCTGAGAGCGGCCATCTCCGTGACCTTTTCCCGCCAGCGGTCGTTGTCCATCATCGCTCTGGTCCTTGCACTCGCATCGAGCGGCTGTTCCCTGACGCTCGACGCCAGCCACCTCGGGGTTCCGGCCGCGCTCGCCTCTGGGGCCGGTACCCCGCCGGAGGGGACCGCGTTCAACGTGACCAGCCACGCCGTCTACGGGCTCTGGGGTGTGTTCAAGTTCTCGGAGCCTTCCTTGCAAAAGGCCCTCGCGGCGCAGCTGGTGGGCGGCAAGGAGGTCACCAACGTGCGGGTGCGGGTCCGCAGCCGCCTGAGCGACGTGATCATCACGGCGCTCACCCTTGGCCTCATCGTGCCGCGTTCGGTCACGATCGAAGGCGTCATCATCGAGCACTGATCGGGTCGACCCCTTCAGACACCAGCTCCTCCACCAGGGCCAGGCAGCGATCAGCCGCGCCGCGTTCCGCCTCG
>DASPUE010000190.1:0-4787 GCA_035623055.1 Gemmatimonadales bacterium | reverse complement strand
GTGCGCACCTACCACATCGAGGACGCCACCGCGGTCGACATCGGGACTGGCCAGCTGCGTCACCAGCCTCGTATCAAGGCAGCTGAGGAAACCACCGGGGACTGGCTCACCGGTGTGCGCTCCATCGGGATCACCGCCGGTGCCTCTACGCCGAACAACAAGATCGGCGAGACGGTTCTCCGGGTATGCGCCGTCGCGGGGGTCGAGCCGAACCTACCGGCCTGACCGGCTTCCCCAACCTCCCCATCTCTCAGTTACACCTGGAGTGTCGCACGGCCGGGGCGTCCCGGTGCGCCCGCGCCACGACCGGCATCACCAAACCCCATCCGCCCCCACCCTCCGGCTTGTTCTCTGGACTGGCCCCGTTCCTGCCTGTTTAGGGCCTGGAGAGCTCATCGATTACGGCGGGTTTTCGGGGAAGCATGTGCTGGCGCGTCGCGCCGGCGGGTGGTACGTTTGCGGCCCTTTTTTCAGGGTCCAGCGCGGGAGCGACCGGGGTGGCACGCACCAGATCGGATGTCTACGACGTGGTCCAGGCGGCCATCCAGGCGATGCCCACGGTGACCACCAAGAGGATGTTCGGGGCCGAGGCGTTCTTCACCTCGGGCCGGATGTTCGCGTTCCTGTTCGATGAGGCGATCGTCCTCAAGCTGCCCGAGTCGGAACGCCAGGATGTGCTGGACTCCCGGCATGCGCGCCCCTTCCTGACCGGAGAGCGGGCGCCCTTCGGCCGCTGGGTGGAGTCGCCCATCCATGGGAGCGAAACCGCCAGCCGCGCGATTCGGCTGGCCGCCGCGGCCCATGCGCTGGCGCAGAGTCCGCAGCATGATGGCCCGCGTAAGCGCCGGCCCGCCGCCAAACGGCGGAGCGCCAGCCGGCGCGCCGCGGAGACCTGAGCAACGGGGCGCCGGTTACGGCGCCCCTTCGTTTTCCTGCAGCATCAGTAACTCGGCGATCGCCGCGATGGTCAGCGGCCCGCTCCCCTCGGCGCGATTGTTCACGAGGATATAGGCAGGAATCCGAAGCCGCGCGGCTTGCCAGATCAGCCGGGCCACGTCGGCGCGCAGCCTTGGATTGGGCTCCCGGATCCGGTCGTACGGGGCGAAGGCGTCTACCGCCTCGTCGTAAGTTCGGCCCGGCCGGAGCAGCACGCGCGCGACGGTGAATGGCGCACTCAAGGCGCCAGGGATCTCGAGTTGCTCGCCGATCGGCGGCATCCGAGTCCACGAGTTGAATACGTGGGCCACATTGTGCTCGCGGAGCACCGCGAAGTACGGCGGCACCAGGAATTCCTGATTGCGTAGCTCCACGGCGTATGGCAAGTCGCGAGGCAGGCGGGTGAAGAATCGGTCGAGCAGGTTGGCAAAGGTCTGCCCGGTGAACCCGGCGGAGCGGCCGATGGTCTGGAACTCGAAAACGAAGGGGCCGGTGTGGTCCTCGAAGTGCTGCCGGAACGGGTCGAGCACCTCGGTCTGGAAGAGATCGGCGTTGAGGAAATCGGGGTTGAGCTCTCCCGCCTGGGACTTGTACCGCGCCTTGGGGAAGCTGTGCACGGTGATCCGGTCCCACACCTTGGTCACGCAGGGAAAACTGGCGGGCAGTGCCCTGGAATAGCTCTGGAGGATGGCCGGGGTCGGCGGGGCGTAGAAGAAGGAATCGACACCGACTGTGCGGAACAGCGGGAACCGGGCGTACTCCTCGAGCATCGCCGCCGAGCTGCCGCTCTTGGGGTAGTCGCGATGGTAGACGAGGCCCTTCCACCCGGGATAGGTCCAGGAGGAGGTGCCGAACCGGAGGACCTCGGGAAGGCCAGCGGCGAGCTGACGAAGATGTTCCTCGGACGGGATCTCCACCCCGGGGAAAGTAGGGTGGAGACCCGGGCCCGCGTAGTGTCTATCTCCCCACGATCTTCAGAATGGTTCCGCTGGCAAGCACGATATAGACCTCGCCCCTGGTGTCTTCTCCGAAACTGGTGATGGCGGATCCGGGAGAGAGGTCCGGCTGGTCCTTCTGCTGGGTGGCGATTCCCGCGCTCCACACGAAGCTCCGCACCCAGCCGCCGCAGTAGTCGCCGTAGAGATAAGTCCCCTGCAGCGCCGGGATTGCCGAGCCTCGGTAGACGTAGCCGCCGACCACGGCGCAGGCATTGGTATGGTCGTAATCGAGCACCGGCAGGGTGAGCCCGGTCTCGTTGCAGGAACTGGCGTTGTAGCAGTGAGTGCCTTCCATGATGTTCCAGCCGTAGTCCTCCCCGCCGCTACTCGTGGCAGGCTGGACGTCGATTTCTTCGTAGAGATCCTGACCCACATCGCCGATGTAGAGGTCGTGAGTCTGGCGGTCGAAGCTCCAGCGCCAGGGGTTTCTGAGCCCGTAGTTCCAGAGCTCATGGCGGAAGGTCGCATTGGTGGCGTACGGATTGGTACTCGGGATGGTGTAAGTCCCGCTCCCGCTCACGTCGATCCGAAGCATCGAGCCCAGCAGATCGGTCCGGTTCTGGCCCGTACCGAACGGATCGCCGCCGCTCCCACCATCGCCGAAGCCAATGTAGAGGTAACCGTCTGCCCCGAAGGTGATCATGCCGCCCTTATGGTTGCTGAAGGGCTGATTGACCGTAAGGATCGTCTGGCCACTGGTGTTCGCCACATCGGGGTTGCCGGAGACCGTGAACCGGGCGATCACCGACTGCGCTCCGGTGTCCGGCGAAGGCCGCAGGCTGTCGTAGCTGATATAGAAGCGGCCGTTGACCTGATAGTTCGGATCGAAGGCCAGTCCGAGAAGCCCCTCTTCACCGCAGCAGAGAACGGCCGAGGAAATGTCCAGGAATGGAGTCGGGAGGAGCGTCCCGCTCTTGATGATCCGGATGACGCCGCTCTGCTCCACCACGAAGAGGCGCGAGGTATCGCCGGGCGCGCCGACCAGGTACACCGCGCCGCTTAAGCCGTTCGCAACGGTATCCAGCCCGAGGGTCGGCGGCGGCGGGGTCACGTTAAGGATCCGGGTCGCGAAACCGGTGGTGCCGGAGTCGTCGGTGGCGATGAGCCGGATAGTATGCCGGCCCGTTGAGAGGGTGGACACGGTGAGGCTGTCACCGGTGCCAAGAGCGCCGTTGATCGAGCTGGTCCAGCTCAAGGCCGATCCGTGAATGAGACTGTCCCGGTAGTCGGTCGCCGTTCCGGCGAGCTTGACCGGAGTGCCGACGGCGACGCTGGCAGCGGTCGGACTGGTGATGGTCACGATCGGAGGGCGATGACCACCTGTCGGACCGGAGCTATCGCTGCATGCCGCGCCGATGGCGACCAGCGCCAGCACCGCGAGCCGAGGCCCAATGGAAGCGCGCGAGAATTCGGTCATCGTCTCGTCCGAGGCGGTTGGGGGACAGTCCAGAATACCCAAATCTAGGGAGGGTCTAGGTGATCGGGGTCACGGGACTAGGGGCTAGGGGCGAGTGGCGAGTGGTGAGTAGCGAGTGGCGAGTGGCGAGTACCGAGTACCGAGTACCGAGTACCGAGTACCGAGTACCGAGTACCTAGTACCTAGTACCTAGTGCTGGTCGGAGTGCGAGGTACCGAATGCCTGATTCCTGACGCCTGATACCCGATAGCTGATACTTGGCGTCAGTTTACTGACATCAGCCGAGCCGCGGCTTTAGCCGCGAGGCGATCTTGTGCGAGGGGCGAGGGGCGAGTAGCGAGTAGCGAGTAGCGAGTAGCGAGTACTGAGTACCGAGTACCGAGGCCTGAGTACCTAGTACCTAGTACCTAGTACCTAGTACCTAGTACCTGACGCCCGATCCCTGACGCCTGATACCTGGTCCACTGCCCGCTACCCCCCTCACTCCCCCGGCCGGAACACCAGATCCTGATAATTGAAACTGAAGTCCGTCGACGGGAGGACCGGTGCCATGGTGATTCTATCCACCGTGCCATCGTACTTGAGTTGGAAGGTGAGAAAGGCGTCTGCCACGTTGGGCGTTCGCATCCGGGCGCGGAAGGTGTCGTACTGCCAGTGCTCGAGGTCGGCGACCAACGCAGGGGAGTGGCTCCAGTGAAGCACGAGGTGATCCCCCTCGAGCGCCAAGGTGACGTCGCCATACCATTCGTCGGTGTAGCGACCGGCCAGTCGCGTGAGGGGCAGTGAGGGTCCGATCTCCGCATGCCTGGCGGCCTGGATCGAATCCTCGAAGGCGCGGTCGGTGCTCTGGGCCTGCTCGCCGAGGGTGGCGATGATGCTGGTCCAGTCGGTGCGTGGGGCGCCGAGGTAGTAATCGAGCACCGTCCAGCCGAGGGCCTGGTAGGTCAGGGTCTCGCCGTTGGTGAAGATCACGATGCCCAGCCGCTTCTCCGGGACGAGGATGGTGCGAGAGAGCATGCCGGCCAGCCCGCCGTCGTGGGTCACCAGCTTGACGCCGCGATAGTCCCGGAGCGACCAGCCCAGGCCATAGGCGCTGAAGTTCGGGCGCAGGGGAAGGAGCGGCGGAGGTGGATCACCGATCGGAACCGGGATCCCCGGTGACCAGAGCTCCCGCGTTTGGGCCGAGGGCCAGACCGTGGTGCCGGCGATGCGGCCGGAGTCGAGCTGGGTCAGCATCCAGCGGCTCCAGTCGGCCACGCTCGAGACGACACCGCCAGCCGCCTCGATGTTGTCGACGGAATCGAAGGGCACCACCTGCATCGGGCCGCCGAGGGTACCGTGCGGACTCGCGAGGTTCTCGCCGGCGGCGATCGCGGTGAGGTTGGTGACGGTCTCCGACATCCCGATCGGCTCGAGGATGCGGTGGGTGACGAACT
>DASPUE010000189.1:0-4732 GCA_035623055.1 Gemmatimonadales bacterium | reverse complement strand
TGGTTCAACCCGCTGGAGCGCTACCGCCGTGCCGAGGAGATGGAGCTGTACTACGAGGTGTACGGGTTGCCGGAGGGCACTGTCGTGAAGACGGAGGTTGTGGTGACCAAGGAGGGAGGCGGTGGCTTTCTCGGCATCTTCGGTTCGCGCAAGCCCGCTATTCGGCTTGCCTTCGAAGATCAGTCCGCCGGTCCCGAGACCCGCTTTCGCCGGAGCGTTTCGCTCGACCGGCTATCGGAGGGGAGCTACTGGATCGAGGTCATCGCGCGGGACCCCTCGGGGCAGGTGCGCCGCAGCCGCGCCAGCTTTGAGGTGCGCCAGTAGCCCACCGCCTAAGTCCATAGCCGTCCGACGCTTGACGCCGCGTTACCGGACCACCTAAGGTTCGGCTATGTTCTGCTCCAGATGCGGCACTGAGGTCCAAAAGGCCACACAGTTCTGCCCAACCTGTGGCCTGGATCTGCGACTCACGTCGCCCGTGCAGGCGATCGCCACCGGAGACGTGACCGAGTTGGACGTCGTCCGTGACGCGATGGCCGAGGAGTACGAGCTGCTGGAGGAGCTGGGTCGGGGCGGTATGGCCATCGTCTACCGCGCCCTGGATAAGCACCTCGAGCGGGAAGTCGCCATCAAGATCCTGCCGTTCTCCCTCGCCTTCGACGCCGAATTCGTCGAACGCTTCACCAGGGAAGCGCGCACCGCCGCCGGTCTCGAACATCCCAACATCATCCCGATCTACCGCGTCGGCAAGAACGGCCGGGTGATCTACTTCGTGATGAAGCTGCTCCGCGGCGGCTCGCTGTCACGCGTGCTCGGGGAGCGCAAGCGCCTGGCGCCGGCACAGATTCGCAAGCTGCTCGCTGACGTGGGCGGCGCCTTGGGATATGCCCACAAGCGGGGCATCGTCCACCGCGACATCAAGCCCGACAACATCATGTTCGACGAGTTCGGGCAGTGCGTCGTCACCGACTTCGGAATCGCGAAAGCGGGGACCAGCTCCAAGCTGACCGGCACCGGCATGTCGATCGGCACTCCGCACTACATGAGTCCGGAGCAGGCCCGAGCCCAGAACATCGACGGCCGCAGCGACCTCTACAGCCTCGGCGTCGTCGCCTATCAGGCGCTGGTGGGAGAGGTGCCGTACGACGGCGAGGACAGCTTCTCGATCGGTTACAAGCACATCATGGAGCCGATCCCGGTGCCGTTGCTGGACACCTCGGAGGAGCGTCGGCTGTTCGAGATCATCAAGCGGCTCATCATGAAGGACCCGCTCGACCGGTATCAGGATGCCGACCAGCTCCTCAAGGCCCTCGAGGGCCAGCCCCGGGAGTCGGTCGCGCAGCGGCGGGTGTCCGCCGCCCAGGCCATGCTCGCCGCCCAATCCACGGTCGCCATGCCTTCGACCTCGGTTCCGCTGGCGCCGCCGGGCAGCGCCGGTCCGCCGAGTCCAGTCCGGCCGAGCCGGGCGGTGGCCCCCGCTGGCGAGGGGGGAGGAGTGAGCTTCGATACCCCGCGACGGCCCGTGATGCGACGCTCGGTCGTGGCCGAACCCCAGCCGTCCGGAAACTGGGTGCCCTGGATCCTGGCCCTCCTGCTGCTTGGCGGATTCGTGGCTGGCGGGTCCTACCTTTATAAGCATGGATTGATGGGTGGCAAACCGGGCGGCGATCGCAATGCGCTTCCCGAGGTCCCCGATTCGGTGAAGCGAGAGTCCGCCTCGGCCGAAAGCGTCGCCACGACCGATTCCCTGGCGCTGTATCACGATCTCTCCAAGTTCGATTCTGCGACCAACGAGGAGGTGCCGGCGCCCAAGAAACCGGTACCCGCTCCGACTCCGCCGGTCCGCACTCCCACCACTTCCCGGGTCGACAGCGGCACCCTGTCGCTGGCGCCGCTGCCGTCGCGGACCACCGTCTTCATCGACGCCAATCCGGTGACTCAACCGGGCGCGTCCATCCGGCTGCCGGCGGGCTGGCACGAACTCGGTATCTCCGCTCCCGGCTTTCAGCTGTACACCGATAGCGTCGAGATCAAACCGGGCGTGTCGACTCGGGTCACTCCCAACCTGTCGGCCAGCGAAGTGCCATCACCTCCGGCCGGCTCGGCGGCGGAATTCCGGCGCCGGATCCGGGCCATGGTCGACTGCGACAATCCGGCTCCGCTCAACAAGTTCGGCGCCTCCTGCTACGATGTGCGCCCCCAGCCGCTGGGACCGGCCCGCGTCCCGGTGCCAGCAGGTGTCCAGGGCACACCGGCGGCAGTCGTGCTGATCGTCAAGGTCTCGCGTGAGGGACGGACCCTCGCGGTCCGCACCCGGACCCCGTCCAACGAGCCGGAGTTCACGAAAGCGGTGGAGAATTACGCCAACGCCCTGCACTGGACGCCGGCGATGCGCGAGGGGCAGCCGGTGGACGGCTGGACCCAGGCGATGTTTCTGCCCGAGACTCCATGAACGCACCGCGCATTCATCCCACGGCCTTTGTCGCGCCTTCCGCGATGGTCATGGGCGATGTCGAGCTGGGCGAGGAGTCGAGTCTCTGGTATACGACGGTGGTGCGGGGCGACATGGCCCCCATCCGTATCGGGAGCCAGACCAACCTGCAGGACGGCACCATCGTGCATGTGGATGAGGGAGTACCATGCACCATCGGTCGACGGGTCGGGGTCGGCCACCGGGCGATTCTGCACGGTTGTACGGTGGAGGAAGATTGCCTGGTCGGAATGGGGAGCGTCCTCCTGAACGGTGTGGTGGTAGGGCGGGGCAGCGTGATTGCCGCAGGGGCCCTCCTGCCCGAGGGGATGCAGGTGCCGCCGGGCTCGCTGGTGATGGGGATGCCGGGGCGGGTGGTACGGCCGGTGGACTCGGCGCTGGCCCGCCGAATCGAGCACACGTGGCGGCACTATGTGGGGCAGGCGCGGCGTCATCGGGCCGGCGAGTTTCCACTTGTCAAGTGCTGAGATCACCGGGATTCACGCTGGGAGGAGGGGGCGTGCAAGCCGGCCTTTTCCGGCCGAGCCATCGGTGACATCTTTGTGATGTGAAAAGAGGTTTTGCACGCAATCGCGTGGGTTCTTCGCGTATTGTCGGAGGAAATCGCCAGTCCTACTTTTGACTTCCGTTTTTTCCTCCTGCACACAGAACCGTGATCCGACGGTCGTCTGTCAGTGACAATCTCTCGCCTCGAGATCAGGGACGGGCCATGGCGACATCTTCAGACACGAAGCACACGCTCGATCTCTCGGCCAACGCCATCACGGTGCTGGAGAAGCGCTACCTGATCAAAGACGATCAGGGCAAGCCCACCGAGTCCGCGCCCGATCTCTTCTGGCGAGTGGCGCGCACCATCGCCGAGCCCGATCGCAAGTTCGGCGCCTCCGCCGGCGCGGTTGAGGCCCTCGCGGAGGCGTTCTTCGACCTCATGGCGCACCGGATGTTCATGCCCAACTCCCCGACCCTGATGAACGCGGGGCGGCCGCTGGGGCAGCTATCCGCGTGCTTCGTCCTGCCGGTCGAGGACACCCTCTCCAATGGGCGCAACGGGATCTATGACACCTTGCGCGCCATGGCACTGGTTCATCAGTCCGGCGGCGGGACCGGGTTCTCGTTTTCCCGGCTGCGGCCGAAGAACGACATCGTCCGTTCCACGATGGGGGTGGCGAGCGGACCGGTATCGTTCATGAGTCTCTATGACGCGTCGACCGATGTCGTCAAGCAGGGTGGCACCCGCCGCGGGGCCAACATGGGCATCCTCCGGGTCGATCACCCGGACATCCTGGATTTCATCTCCTGCAAAGACGACATCACCAAGATCACCAACTTCAACATCTCGGTGGCGGTCACCGACGCCTTCATGGCGGCCGTCGAGGCGGACGGGGAATACGACCTGATCCACCCGAAGACCCGCAAGGTCTCCGGTCGGCTCCGCGCCCGCGACGTCTGGCAGAGGATCATTCATGGCGCCTGGAAGACCGGCGAGCCCGGGGTCTTCTTCATCGATCGCGCCAATCAGTTCAATCCGGTGCCGCACCTGGGTGCCTACGAGGCGACCAACCCGTGCGGGGAGCAGCCCCTCCTTCCCTACGACGTCTGCAATCTCGGCTCGATCAACGTCGGGTACTTCGTCAAGGATAGGCAGGTGGACTGGGAGCATATGCGCCAGGTGGTCCACCTCTCGACCCACTTCCTCGAGAACGTGATCGACGCCAACAACTATCCGTTGCCGGAGATCGACGAGCTCTCCAAGCGGATCCGCCGCATCGGGCTCGGGGTGATGGGTCTCGCCGACCTGCTGGTCCGGCTGGGCATCGCCTACGACAGCGAAGAGGGCGTCGAGATGGGCCGGCGCATCATGGCCTTCGTGGATGAGGAGTCGAAGGTGGAGTCGGAGCGCCTGGCCACCCAGCGGGGGCCGTTCTCCGAATGGGAGCGAAGCATCTGGGGCCCCGATGCGACCTGCGCCCGCAATGCCAAGGGCGAGCGGATCCGTCCCATGCGGCGCCTGCGCAACTGCAACGTGACCACCGTCGCACCCACGGGAACCATCTCGATCATCGCGGGCTGTTCCTCGGGCATTGAGCCGCTCTTCGCCGTGGCCTTCATGCGCAATCAGGCCGGCGTCCTCATGCCGGACGTGAACGAGGATTTCGTCGCGATCGCCCGGCAGGAGGGGTGGTACAGCGACGATCTCATGAAGTCGATCGCCGAGGCGGGTCATATCCGCTTCCCGGAGGT
>DASPUE010000188.1:0-5293 GCA_035623055.1 Gemmatimonadales bacterium | reverse complement strand
ACAAACCCGGCTCCGGGACCGGGGGGTCGGCTGGCGTGGGTCGAAGCGCATTCCCCAGTAGGGAGCCTGAGCCCGCTCCACCGAACGATCAGGACCGGCAGCTTGGCAGTGACTGACAGTGGCCAGGTGGCGATCACGCTGCCGTACGTGGCCTCGAGCGGTCAGTTACATGGCACGGCCATCGATCTGGCCTGGATCGGTAGTGATACGCTGGTCTACGTCGGCGCCGAAGCGCTGATCGGTTCTGTCTGCAACGGATGCAAGAAGGACACGTTGGTCACCGGTCGCGACATCGTGTTGCTCGACCTCAAGGACCCGACCCACACCCCGAACGTCGTGCCCGGCACCACCTCCGCCAGCTCGGTCTGGCCCTCGGCTGACGGGACGGCCATCTACTACACGCTCGGGGGTGACACCAAGGTGTACCGGCGAAGCCTCGCCTTGGGCGCCGTCTCCGTGGTGGCCGACCTGGATACCCTTGGCATCACCCGCGATGTGAGTGTGCAGGATTCGGTGCTGCTGGCGGTGGCGGGCGGCCTGGTGTCTTACAACGTCAACCCGGTCTTTGATCGGCTGCAGGGAGACAGCGGCGGAGTATTGATCCGTCTCGACCTGAGAGCCGGAGGGCCGGTCGCGCTGGGAGACACCTTCCATTACTACCGGAGGCCGCGGCTCTCGCCCGACCGGCGCTTCGTGGTCACCGAGGGGACGGATCGTAAAACCGGACTACAGATTGCTACCCTCTGGTTGATCACGCTCCCATGACGTCTCTCCCAATGATGATTCCGCCTCCTCCCGTAGCCACGGCGTTCGCTAAGCGGCTCTCCTGCTTGCTCCTCCTGACTGCGCTCGGGGTGGCTCCACTGCGAGCGCAGTCGACCGGGGCCGTCGCCGGGGTGGTGAGGGAGGCCGGGGGGCAGGGCGTCCCGCTGGGTGGCGCGCGGGTGACGGTGGATGGCAACCGACAGATCGTGACGACCGACGGACGAGGATTGTATCGGATACGGGAGTTGGCCCCTGGCTGGCACAGCGTGACCGCGGCGGCGATCGGACATCGACCCCAGGGACGCGACAGCGTCCTGGTACGGGCTGGCCAGACCACTGCGCTCGACTTCGTTCTTCAGACCGACCCGGTCGGGCTCGAACCGATCGAGGTCATCGCGGAACGCGTGGATTCGGTGCTGGACCCGCTCGCCGTGCAGGATCAGCAGCGATTCACCTCGGAGGACCTCCGCCGACTCCCCGTTTCGAGCGTAGACGAGGCGATCGCGCTCTCGGCTGGGGCGGTCGGTGAGAGCTATCGTGGTGGTCAGCTCGGCCAGCAGGCCTTCATCCTCGATGGACTCGGCCTCAAGAATCAACTCGATGCCTCATCCGGTTCCCTGGGCCTCCGCCTGCCACCGGACATGCTCGCGGAGGCGTCGCTCATCACCAATGGATTCTCCGCGCGGTATGGCCAGGCGATGTCGGCACTGGTCAACCTGTCGACCCGGGATGGCGCCGATCGCTGGGGCGGGCGCGTCGTCTACGAGACCGACCGTCCGCTGGGGAACGGCGCCGATTATGGGCTGGACCGCGCCATCTTCCATGCGGAAGGACCGCTCGTGGCGGGCATCCGCTTCATCGGGGTCGCTGACTTCTCCGGCAAGCTGGACGCCGACCCCGTCAACGCCCCGGCGCCATCCGATCCCCGGGACCCCCGGCACGCCGAGCCCTGGATGCTGCCTCACAACAGCGGCGAACAGGCCGATCTGGCGGCCAAGTTCACCGTCCCCCTTGGATCCCGCCAGACGCTCCGCATCCTTGGATTGCACTCCGCCGAACAGCGGTTGCTCTATGATCCGGCCTACAAGTACGACCAGGCCTTCATGCCGGCCCAGCGCACCAGTGGCAACCTGCTCAACGCCCAGTTGCAGCAGACCTTTCCAGGCCCGAACATCACGGCCGATCTGCATTTCGGCTACTTCACCCGCGACTTCATCCGGGGGACGCCCACCAACCTCCCCGATTACCGCTTCGGCGCCTTCACTGGGGAGAAGATCAACATCCAGGACGAGGATCTCGCGCGCCGGCAGGATACCACGGCCGCCCGGAACCCGCTTCCCGGATTCATCCCGCCTGACCTCAGCGATCGCACGCCCTGGGGTGTGCCTGCCTTCTTCCTGGGGCAGGCCTCACGAGGTGACCTCGCCTGGAACCACTTCCGCGAGGCCCGCACCAAGCTCGACCTGACCTTCCCCGCCGGCTCCGGGGGAGACTTCTATTTCGGCGGCGAGTATTCAGCCCAGCGGGTGCAGACCTTCCAGCGGACCCTCGGGTATCTCCCGGTCGGTGATACGGTACCTGCCGCAAGTGCTGCCAACTTCACTCCATCGGCCGGCGCCATCTACGCCGAAGCCCAGGGACGTGCCCGGGATCTGGCGCTCACCGTCGGGCTTCGCTACGACCAGTTCAGCGGCCGCAACGATCTCCCGGGGCAGGCGGCGAAGACCCAGCGGGCACTCTCCCCGCGGATCGCGGTGAGCACCGTGCTCAAGGGAGCGACCTTCGTCGCCAGCTATGGCAAGTTCCGCCAGGCACCCGACTACCAGTACCTGGTGGACGCGGCGTTCGACGACACCACTCGCACCGGCCGATTCCGCCAAGGCAACCCCGACCTGGGCTACGAGGAATCCACCCAATACGAGTTCAGCCTCCGGGTCCGCCCGACCCCCGAAACCAGCATCCGGGCGAACCTGTACATCCGGCGCCTGGATGGGCTGATTGCGTCAGTGCCGCTTGGGGCCAATCCCGATTCCAGCATCTTCGGAAATGTCGACGCCGGCTCGGTGAAGGGCGTGGAGCTGATTCTGGAGCGGGAGTTCACCAGGGGATGGGCAGCACGGGTCAGCTACACCTTGCAGCAGGCGACCGCGAATTCATCCAATGCGTTCGTCATTCAGGGTGTAGCCCACATCGACCCCGTCACCGGCGACACGATCCGCCCGGCGAAGGTCGAGTTCCCGCTCGATTTCGACCAGCGACACACCCTCACTGCGATCGTCACCGGAACCGCACCGACGGCCTGGGGTCCGTCCCTGTTCGGCGTGCGGCCCCTGGCCGGACTGGAGGGGACCGCGATTCTCAAGGTCGCGTCCGGGCTGCCCTATTCGCGGATGACGACGTTCGGCGACACGATCATCGGATTGCCGAACGACAACCGACTTCCGTGGACGTCGTCATTGGATGTACTGCTCCGCCGGCCCATCAAGCTCGGTGGATTCGGCGGCAGTCTCTATTGTGACATTCGGAATCTGCTCAACCGGCGGAATATCGTGTCGGTCCGGCGCGATACCGGTATGCCCGGCGTCGACTCGACCACCCTGCAGAACCTGGCCCTCGCCGCCTACAACGCCAACCCCGGCCCAATCCCATACGAATCGCCGCGCTACCGATCGTGGGCGGACCTGGATCACAATGGGTTCATCGAGGGACAGGCCGAACTGATGCCGCTGTACCTCGCGGCGGCCCGAGACGCGAGCCAGCCACTGTTCGACTATGGCGCGCCGAGGCAGTTCCGTCTGGGCGTGGAATTCAGCTTCTGATCAGAACCAGTCGCAGTCCCAACGAGTGGCTGGCTCGTAGGTGCAGTGAATCGGGAACGGGTTGGTGTAGTTGAAGGTGAGCCGGTAGTTCGCGCCCAGACGCTGATAGTCGAAGGGGCTGCCATTGGAGAGCAGCGGAAGCTTGGAGAGATACTCGGGGACCAGCGCCTCGAGGTCCTCAGGATAGGCGCCGTGGTCACCGCGATAGCTCTCGAGACCCCGCAGGACGACGGTGGCCTGCCGCTTACCCGCGTCAGCGCTGGGTCCCTTGCCGGGAGGCAGCGGCTTGTGGTAGTACCAGGTGGCTCCGAGTGTGACAGCGAGCACGAACAGGAATCTCACCGCATCCCCCAGGCATTTTTGCGGGTCGGCTCGTCAGAAGTGCAAGTCGGGTGCCGGGCTTGCCAATCCCCGGTGGGTAGCGGCCAACGAGTAGGCGTTTCCCCTCTATCCTGATTGGCCCGAATCATTTAGGCACGGCCGGCTACTGGCGGGCCCGAGGCGAGTCGGCCCAGCCGGACGGCATCGGGCCTCTTGTTTTGCCGCCGGGCTACAGTCCTTCTCCACACCGCCCAGCCAGGGGCTCGGCCGGCAGGACTTGGGGCACCTGACGACTTTCGTATAGCCCCCGGCGAGACTCGAACGGCGCGGTGCCATCCTTGCCGGGGCCTCTGCGCCCGAATACTCTCACCTCGTCTCGACCCTCCGGTATCCGTGACCGATCTCCTCGCCGCGCGCTCTCAGATGGCCCTCTCCCTGGGCTTCCATATCCTTTTCGCCGTGGTGGGCATCGGCATGCCGCTCCTTATGGTGGTGGCCGAGCGTCGCTGGCTGACGGGTCGGAATCCCATCGACCTCGAACTCGCGAAACGTTGGGCCAGGGGAACCGCCATCCTCTTCGCCGTTGGGGCCGTTTCCGGGACGGTGCTCAGCTTCGAATTGGGGTTGCTCTGGCCGAGATTCATGCAGTTCGCCGGTCCGATCATCGGCATGCCCTTCTCCCTCGAGGGATTCGCCTTCTTTACCGAGGCGATCTTCCTGGGCGTCTACCTCTATGGATGGGACCGCATTTCGCCGCGGGCGCATCTCCTCGCCGGATTGCTGGTGGTCCTCTCCGGGATGCTGTCGGGAATCTTTGTAGTGATCGCCAACGCCTGGATGAACACGCCGACCGGCTTCACGATCACAGCTGGCGAGGTCGCCGGGGTGGACCCGGTGGCCGCGATGCTCAACCCCGCCGCGCTGCAGCAGACGCTGCACATGACGCTTGCGGCCTATGCCGCGACCGGATTCGCCGTCGCTGGGATCCATGCCTTTCTGCTGCTGCGCGATCCTCTCAACGCCTTCCATCGGCGCGCCTTGACGATCGGCTTGCTGGTGGGAGCCCCTGCCGCGATCCTGCAGCCGATCTCGGGAGACCTCAGCGCCCGGAACGTGGCGCAGTATCAGCCCGCCAAGCTCGCCGCCATGGAAGCGCTGTTTGAGACTCGAACCGGAGCGCCGCTCCTGATAGGTGGATGGCCTGATGTGGAGCGTAGAACCGTCCGGTTCGGGCTCGAGGTTCCCGCCGGCCTTTCCCTTCTGGCCCACCACGACCCCACCGCGGAGGTGACAGGGCTCGACCGGATCCCGCCTGGGGACTGGCCCAGCATCTCGATTGTGCATCTGGCGTTCCAGGCGATGGTGGGCCTCGGGAGCGTGATGGCCCT
>DASPUE010000187.1:0-2743 GCA_035623055.1 Gemmatimonadales bacterium | reverse complement strand
GCCGAGGGGAGCAAGGGCTGCGCAAGCTCGAGTGGCTGCGCCCCGACGGGAAGAGCCAGGTCTCGGTGGAATACGAGGGGGACGAGCCCATCGCGATTCGCACGGTGGTGATTTCCACCCAGCACGCCGCCGAGTGGCGCGGGCGCGAGCTGTCGCAGCGGCGGATTCGCGAGGAAGTCATCGAGGAAGTCATCCGCCCGGTGCTGGCGAAGACCGGTCTCGAGAGCCGCCGCACCACCATTCACATCAATCCCACCGGCCGGTTCGTGATCGGCGGCCCGCACGGCGACGCCGGCCTCACCGGTCGCAAGATCATTGTCGATACCTACGGCGGGATGGCGCGGCATGGTGGTGGGGCCTTCAGCGGCAAGGACCCGTCCAAGGTGGACCGTTCGGCCGCGTATGCCATGCGCTGGGTGGCGAAGAACATCGTCGCGGCGAAGCTGGCCCGCCGCTGCGAAGTGCAGGTGGCCTATGCCATCGGCGTTCGCGACCCGGTCTCGGTGATGGTGCAGACCTTCGGGACCGGCATCGTGCCCGATAGTCAGATCGAAAAGGCGGTGGGCGAGGTCTTCGACCTGACGCCAGGCGGAATCATCAAGGCCCTCGACCTGCGCAGGCCGATCTACTCGCCGACGGCGGCGTACGGCCACTTCGGCCGCAGACCCTACACCAAGGGCGGACACCGGTTCTTCCCGTGGGAGGAAACCGACCGGGTGGACGACCTGCTCGACGCGGTGGAATGATCGAAGTCACAGTGGCACAGCTCGGTCTCGACCGGACAACCAACTCGCCCGTGGTGATCCTTCGGGAGAAGGGCGGGGCGCGGGTCCTGCCGATCTGGATCGGTCCGGCAGAGGCGAGTGCCATTGCAATGGAGATGCAGGGCATCAAGCCGCCGCGCCCGATGACCCACGACCTCCTCAAGTCGGTGATTGCCGGGCTCGGCGCGAGCATGCGCCGGGTTCACATCAGCGCCATCAAGGACAAGACCTACTTCGCGGAGCTGTGGCTGGCCCGCGATGACCACCTGTTCCAGCTGGACGCACGCCCCTCGGACAGCATCGCGCTTGCCCTCCGGATGAACGCCCCGATCTTCACCGAGCCCGATCTGCTCGAGCAGGGGGGAGAAGAGGCGCCAGCGGAGGGTCCCGACCCGTCACTGGAAGCGGAAAAGCTGCGCGCCTGGCTCGAAAAGATGGATCCGGAGGATTTCGGAAAATTCCAGCCGTGAACCCCGGTTGGCGCACGGTCCGCCTGATCGTGTCAGGCTTGGCGCTGGCAGCCGGGGCGGGGCGGCTCGCCGCCCAGCAGACCACCCTCGCCGCTGGCCGGGTGGTCCGCATCGACGGCGCGGACACGACCAGCCTCGCGGGTGCGCGGGTCGTGCTCCACCGGGTCGCGCGGAGCCTGCAAGGGCCGATCGATTCCCTGCTTGCGGGTCATCGGGGAGAGTTCCGGTTCCGCTACCCGATCGATACCTCGGCTATCTACCTGCTCAGCTCCGGATACAAGGGCATCGAGTACTTCTCGACACCGCTCCGGCCCAGCCCGGTACATCCCGACACCGGACTCCTGCTCATCGTCTCCGATACTTCTTCGACTGTACGCCTCAGCGTGGCCTCGCGCCACATCGTGATCGGGAAGCCGGCTCAGGACGGTACCCGACCCACCCTCGAGATCGTGGTTCTGGAGAACAACGGGTTCCGCACCCGCGTCGCGGGCAACGATTCCGGCCCGACCTGGGCCGCGCGCCTCCCCGCGGGCGCGCTCAACTTCCAGGTGGGACAGGGGGACGTATCGCAGGAGGCCGTCGAATTCCGTCACGACAGCGTCCTGCTGTTCGCTCCGGTGGCGCCAGGCGAAAAGCAGCTGCTCTACACCTACGAGATCCCCGCTTCGCCGGGGACGGTGCGCATCCCGATCGACGACTCGGTGAGCGCCGTGAACGTGCTGCTGGAGGAATTCGACCGGAAGGTGAGCGGCGGCGAGATCAGCAAAGGCGACAGCACCCGGATCGAGAACCGGGAGTTCCAGCAATGGGTCGGCCCTGCCGCGCCCGGCGCGGTGGTGAGCATCGATTTCCCCAGGAGCCGGACCGGCTGGCTGCTGCCAGCGCTCGTCGGGCTGGTGGGCGCCGGCCTGATCGCGACCCTGGTCCTGGGCCTGCGCCGGCGGGCGGTGGAACCGGCGGCGTCCGGTGCGGGACCATTGCTCGATGAACTGGCACGCCTCGATGCGCGCTATGCAGGGCAGGAAGGGGAAGTCCCACCCGAGGAATGGCGCAGATATCAGGACGAGCGGGCGCGCCTTAAGCAGGAAGTCAGCACCCGCCTTGCCGGATCGAGACGGCTGTCTTAGGTTAGCCCGTCGGTTACATCACATAACGCGAGACGGGATGCTCGGAAGCCGGTGCGACTCCGGCGCGGCCCCGCCACTGTAACGGGCACTACTCACTCCGCTCTGGTACGCCACTGGGCAACCGGGAAGGCGAGCGGAACGCCCGAAGCCAGGAGACCTCTGGTCTCGCGCCACCACGAACACCCTCGGGGGAGGGCTCGGTGGCGACTTCAGCCGCTGGTTTTCGGCTATCGTCCGCCCGTCTCCGGTGCCCCTGGGACGGGCGGTTAATTTTTGCCCTCCTTGGCGCATCGCTCATCGCCTGTCATCCTGCCGCCTCCGGGTCCGGCGGGGTGGCGGTGGTCGACGACGCCGGCGATACCGTCCATCTCTCCGCGCCCGT
>DASPUE010000186.1:0-4008 GCA_035623055.1 Gemmatimonadales bacterium | reverse complement strand
CCCCGACCAGCGAAAGGACGATGCTTTCCGCGAGCAGCTGACGCACCAGCGCCCCCGGCGAGGCGCCCATCGCCACCCGGACCGCAATCTCGCGCGAGCGCGACACGGCCCGGGCAAGCTGGAGGTTCGCGACGTTGGCGCAGGCAATCAGCAGGACACACAGCACCGCGCCGAACAGCACCCAGAGCGCCGTGCGGATCCCGGCGGTGCTGTTGTCGTCGAGCGACTGTACCTCGAGGCCCCAGTCATTCGAGAACTGGCTCGGATACTTGGTCTTGAGCCCCTCGCCGAAGCTCCGCATCCGCGCGCCGGCGTCCGACAGACTCACGCCGTCCTTGAGCCGCCCGGTGAAGTTGAGGAACTCATTGGTCCAGAACCGCGGATCGTTCATGCGCGACGGGAGGATGAGCGGCGCCCACAGCTCAACGTTCCGCGCCCAGAAATCACGAAAGCCACGTGGCATGATGCCCACGATCTCATACGATTCGCCATCGAGGAGGAGCCGGGTGCCGAGTACCTTGGGATCCGCTCCCATCACTCTCCGCCAGAACCCGTCACTGAGGACGACCACCTTGTCCTTCCCGGCCTCGGCCTCATCGGCCCGCAATCCGCGGCCAAGCGCCGCGGGCACACCCAGGAGCGAGAAGAAGTCCCCCGTCACCTGGGTGGCGAGAATCCGGGTGGGCTCTCCGCGGCCGGTGAGCGTCGGCACCCAGCCGTTTTCCACGGCCGACTGTTCGAAGACGCCCGCCTCGTCACGGTAGGCATGGAATCCGGGGACGGAGACCGGCGCTCGCAGGTCGTTGAGCGAGGGATAGTGGTGCCAGACCGTCGCCAACCGTTCCGGCTGGCGGTACGGAAGTGGACGGAGCAGCACCCCGTCGATCACCGAGAAGATGGCGGTGTTGGCGCCGATCCCGAGCGCGAGCGTGACCACCGCAATGGTGGTGAATCCCGGAGTGCGCCGGAGCGTCCGCACGGCGTAACGAAGATCCTGCAGCAGGTGGCCGATCATCGGGATCTCCCCTGGTTCGGGGTGTGGGCGACCAATTGGAAACGGCTTGACGCGCGACGGGCCCGGCGCGGAGCCGGGCCCAGCGGGTCAGGCCTGCGCGAGCTCGGCCACCTTGTCCTCGACGACCCGGCCGTCAAACAGGTGGATGGCCCGATCGGCATGAGCGGCGTAGCGCGGATCGTGAGTGACCATGCAGATGGTCGCGCCGGACTTGTGCAGGTCCTGCAACAGCCCCATCACCGATTCACCATTGACGGAGTCGAGGTTGCCGGTCGGCTCGTCCGCGAGCAGGATCAACGGCTCGCCGGCGACCGCGCGAGCCACCGCGACCCGCTGCTGCTGGCCGCCCGAGAGCTGCGACGGGTAGTGCTTCACGCGATGGGACATCCCCACCTTCTCCAGGGCGGCCATCACCCGCTCGCGCCGCTCCCCGGCGGGCATTCCCCTATAGGTCAGGGGCAGCTCCACGTTCTCGTAGACGGTGAGGTCTCCGATCAGGTTGAACGCCTGAAAGATGAAACCGATCTCCCTGTTGCGGATCCGCGCCCGGTCCGAGGGGCTCAGCTGCGCCACCGGCTTGCCATCGAGCCAGTACTCGCCACCCGTGGGGGTGTCGAGGAGCCCGAGCAGCGAAAGCAGCGTGGTCTTGCCGCATCCCGAGGGACCGGCGATGGCCACGTACTCGCCCCGCTGGATCTCCAGGTGCACCTCGGAGAGCGCGTGGGTCTCGACTTCGTCGGTATAGAAGACCTTCTTGATGCCTTCGAGATGGATCAGCGACTGCCCATTGGTGGTCATGCGTGCTCCGATTTCATGGAAGCCTGTCGAGTGCGCGCGCTCCTACTTCAATCGAACCCGGTCCACCGCGTCCCAGCGTGACATGTCCGAGAGAATCACCACGTCTCCGGGGGAGAGTCCCCGGATGATCTCGATGCTGTTGACCGAGCTCCGCCCCAGCTCGACCCGTACCCGCTCGGCCTCGTTCGAGCCCTTGATCAGGCGAAAGAGTCCGACGGTCGAGTTCGACTGCCCATAGGCCGGCCGTCCAACGTGCAGGACGTTGTCCAGGCGCTCGATTTCGATGGTCCCATCCACGCTCAGATCGGGACGGGCTCCCTTGGGAAGCGGCGCCGTCAGGGTCACGTCCACGACCACGGTTGCGTTCGAGGATGCCGGGTCGATCCGCACGACCCGCCCCGGAATGATTCCGTTGCGAGTGTCGATTGACGCGGTCTGACCGATGGCAACGTCCTTTGCCTGGGTCTCTGGAATGCGCAGCACCGCCTTGAGCCGATCCGGCTGCACGACCTTGGCGAGGGTGGCGCCGGAGATAGCCCACTGCCCCACCTCGAGCGGCAGTTCCTGCAGCACGCCATCCGCGCCGGCCCGCACCACCATGGCATCCACCAGGCTGCGCTGGAAGTCCGCCACCGCCTTGAGGCGCGCGACCTGCTCCTCCTGCACGCCAAGCTGGGATTCGATGTTGTCGGTGTAGATCGCGAGCCGCTGTTGCTCGACTTTGAGCCGCTCGGTGAGCTCCTCGGCCTTGTCCCGGGATCGCTCATAGTCGGAGGTCGCGATGAGATTCTGGGCCGCGAGCGACGAATCCGCTGCCGCCTTCCGAATCGCGTCGCGATAATCCGACCGCGTCGTCGCGACCACGCCGGCCTGGTTGAGCCGTTGGGTCTCCAGCTGGGTCTTGAGCGAGACCAGCTGGGACTGCGCGTCGGTGAGTTGGCGCTGGGCCTGCAACAGCTGGATCTGGACGTCGGGATTGCTCAGTTCAAGCAGCACGGTCCCCGCAGATACATGCTCGCCGGGCTGGACCAGCTTCTTCTCCACCCGCCCCGGCGTCACGGCGGAGACCCATCGGATCTGCTCGGGCACCAGGCTGCCCGGTCCGCGGACCTCCCGCACCATCAACCCCTGGCGGACCGTATCCATCCAGAGATTCCCTTCGTCCACGCTGGGCACCGCCGGGCCTAGCCGGGAGAGACCCAGGGTGAGAGCCACGAGCAGGGCCAGTCCGCCCCCTATATAGAGGAAGCGGCGCCGATCCGGTTTCTTCTCTCGCGGTATATCCACCAGCAGTCTCCTCCCGCGCCCCCAGTAGGAAGCTGGGGTTGGGATTGAGGAATCGAGGGCGAATGATCGATTGGACCCGCTTTACGACTGCCAGGTTGGAAGGAAGATCCGTGCCCTCCAAGCTCCGGGACGCTACGCGATAACTCGTTGCCTCTCAATACCTTCAGCCCAGCATCTGGACTGCTCTTCGGCGTTGGCGTCCGGTAGTGGGATTCCGCGTCCCAGAACCGGACAGACCTCGCGGTCGCCCGTCCATGGCGCCTGGGGCGTGTCGCCACTCTGACTTCCGGCGTCCCCTTGCCTGAAGTACCTTGGGCGGCCGTGCCCGGTGTGCTTTCAAGCGTCCCCTAACAAACCGAAAGCAGAATTGCTGCCTTAGCGGCGGCCGTTTGTCTGCTTGCCTCTCGTGAACCAAGGCCCGATATCGCCACACAGGGCTGCTCATGAGGGTCACCGCCGTAGACCATTCGGAATCCAAACCGGAAATGCACGCTATGCGCCGATCAGGCGGCTGGCTGGTCGCATTCCTTCTCGCGAGCTGCACCCACAGTGAGCCCTTCGGGAGTGGCAACATTCCCGCGAACGGGCCTCCGGGTACTGGCTCGCCTCTCCGCCTCACCCTGAACCCAGGCCAGAACCGCGATCCAGCCTGGCTGCGCGATCAATCCGGCATCCAGTACTCGTTCCAGCAAGCGGCGGATCCTGATCTCGATTACTGCCTCGGGGTCCTCCCGCCCGCCGGCGGGACCCGGCTCGCCGAGAAGTGCTACCCCGGAGACCCGAGCGGGCAGAGTACCGATGCCCTGACAAACCCGGCTCCCGGGCCGGGGGGGCGGCTGGCTTGGGTCGAGGCGCATTCCCCAGTGGGGAGCCTGAGCCCGATCACCCGAACGATCAGAACCGGAAGC
>DASPUE010000185.1:0-2709 GCA_035623055.1 Gemmatimonadales bacterium | reverse complement strand
CGGGCTGGGGGCGGGGTGAAAATCAGCCGCTCCGCTTCCGCGCGGGGGATGCTCTTGAAGAGGCGCTGGTCGCGCAGGCTGCCGAGGTGCGCTGCGACGTGATCGGCCACCTGGCGGCCCAGGCGCTGCATGGTGGCCCGGTCGAGCTCGAGAGGAGAGGACATGGCGGATACGGTGGGTCGGGAGAGGGTACAAGGTAGGTGGGAGGTCGCCGGAACGGGAGAACGGTCGACCCCATTGTCTGACGAGGCCCGGTTTCGAGATTCCTCTCTCCTATGTAGCCTTATGCTCACCCAATGACCGCTACCGCAGAGCTGTATCGCTCCTACCTGGACCTCCGCTGGCATTTCGACCCGGCGGCGGCCACGGCTCAGGGTGTCCTGGGCCATGACGATCGCCTGGCTGACTATTCGGCCGATCGCATGCGGGAGCATCTGGCCGCGTTCAAGGCGATCGCGGGCGCCCTGGAGCAGCTCGACGTGGAGGATCCGCAGGAGGAGATCGACCGGACCGCCTTTCTGGACGAACTCCGAGTCACCATCGCCCGGTTCGAGCGGGAACGCCCGCACATCCACGACCCCAGCTTCTGGCTGGGTCACCTGTATCACGCGTTCCAGTCGCTGCTGCGTCGCCGGGGCGATACACCGTCCGAGAAGGCGCGCGGTCTGTTGGGGAGGCTCAAGGCTACCCCGGCGTTCCTCAAGGTGGCGCGCGAGACGGTTCATGAACCGCCAAGGGTCTTTTTGGATACGGCGCAGGCACTCGCCGACGCAGGGCCACGGCTCCTGACCGATGTGGCGCGTGCCGCGAGGCAGGGCGATCCGGAATTGTCGGCGCAGGTGGACGATGTCCTGGGAGAGGCCGAGGCGGCGCTTACCCGCTTCGGCCTGGCGCTCCGGAGCGAGCTGCGCGCTCACCACGATGATCTCTCCTTCGCCATCGGCGAGGATCAGTTCAACCTGCGCCTGCGCCACGAACACGCCCTGCAGCCAGGAGCGCCGGAGCTGTATCGCTACGGCCTGCACCTCGCTGAAGAGGTTGAAGCGGAGGTCGCCGCGCTGGCCCGTCAGATCGACCCGCGAGTACCGTGGCGGACGGTCATCGAACGGCTCCGGGCCCAGGCCCCGCCCGGCCCTGACCTGGTCGGGGTCTTCCGTGACTCAACCGAGCGGGCCCGCCATTTTCTGGAAGCCCGCTCGCTGATGACCATCCCGGAGGGAACGCTCGAGGTAGTAGAGACGCCGAGCTTCCTTCGGCCATTGATGCCCTTCGCCGCGTACAGCCCGCCACCGGCGTTCGGCCCCGCGCGGAATGGGACCTTCTACGTCACTTCACCTCAGGCCGCGGAGCAGAACGGCCACTATTCGCTGCACGAGATCGCGGCGACCACCGTTCACGAGGCCTGGCCGGGGCATCACCTGCAAATGCTGGTGGCGCGCCTGGCTACCTCCGAGGTGCGCCGGGTGAGCTGGACCCCGGTGACCGTCGAGGGGTGGGCGCTGTATTGTGAGGAGCTCATGGCCGAGGAAGGATTCTTCGCCTCGATCGAGGAGCGACTCTTCCAACGGCTGCACCTTCTATGGCGCGCGGTGCGCATCGTCCTCGACGTCGGCCTCCACACCCGGGGGATGACTCCGGACCAGGCCGTGGACCTTCTCATGGACCGCGTGGCGATGGACCGCGGCAAGGCGCGCGCGGAGGTGAGCCGCTACTGCGCGTGGCCGACGTACCAGCTCTGCTATGCGGTCGGCCGGCGGGAATTCCTGCACCTGCGCGAGGCTTGGCGCCAAGCCGCCGGCCCGGGCGCCTCACTCCGCGGCTTCCACGACACGGCCCTGTCGTACGGCGGCCTGCCAGTCTCGCTGATCCGTTGGGGGATGGGCCTCGGCATCGATGAATGAGCCGCAGCCGGCCGCCCGGATTCCCCCGACGGTCAAGGGCCTCTCCCTCGTCTCCCTCTTCAATGACTTCGCCAGTGAAATGGTCTACCCGCTCCTCCCGGCCTTCGTCACGGGGACCCTGGGCGGGAGCGCGACCATCCTCGCGGCGGTCGACGGTGCCGCCGAGTTGGCCGCGGCGGCTACCAAGTGGCTGAGTGGCGGACTCGCCGACCGCACCGGGTGGCGCAAGCCGCTCATCATCGTAGGGTACTTTTCCGCCATCCTGGTCCGCCCCTTCATGGCGGTTGCGTCCGCCGCCTGGCAGGTGGTGGGATTCCGGGTGATCGATCGGATCGGCAAGGGACTTCGTACCCCGGCCCGGGACGCGATGATCGCCGACGTGACCCCGGTGGAACTGCGGGGCCGGGCGTTCGGTTTTCACCGGGGGGCGGACCACGCCGGCTCGGTCCCAGGATCGCTGATCGCCTGGTGGCTGCTGAGCCACATGGTCAGCGTGCGCAGCGTACTCTCCTGGAGCGTGCTCCCCGGGGTGTTAGCCGGAGTGGTCCTGCTGTTCGTTCTGCGCGGAAGTCCGAGGCCCGAGGCGCCGCCGATTCACGATGTGCTCGGCGGCTCCCAGGGCCGAGTGTTCTGGAGTCCCGTGCTCACGCTGGTGGCCCTGGTGCTGCTCCGCCTCCCCGAAACATTGCTGCTGCTCCGGCTCCAGCAGCTGGGCGTTGCCGTGGCCACGATTCCCCTGGTCTGGGCGGGACTGCATGTCGTGCGAAGCGCCGTCTCGTACCCTGGCGGATGGCTGACCGACCATCTC
>DASPUE010000184.1:0-2949 GCA_035623055.1 Gemmatimonadales bacterium | reverse complement strand
GCCTGGCTGCTGGCGGAGCGGGCGGGGGCGGGTCCGGCGGGTGTCTTCTGGGCCATCACCGCCGCCTTTTCCATGGTCGCGGTGGTGAGCGCGATCCTCTTTCGGCGGGGCACCTGGAAGCTCCAGCGGGTGTGACCGTGTCGATATGATCGCAAGCTTCGGATAGTGCGCCGAGAGGAGATGCGATATTCTCTCTGCCATGAAACGCGACCCCAACGTCCGAACCCCGCCCCCTCTGGATGAGGTGCTGGCCTGGGAGGCGCTGCAGGCGAGGGACGCCGGCTGGGATGGCCGGTTCGTCTACGGCGTCACCAGCACTCGGATCTACTGTCGCCCGTCCTGTCCCTCGCGGATCCCACGCCGGGACCGGGTCCGCTTCTTCGCCGGACCGGCAGAGGCATCGGCGAGCGGCTTTCGGCCCTGTAAGCGCTGCCGCCCCGGCGCCGCAGCGGCTCCGGTGCCCGGGGAGCAGGCGGTGCGTCGAGCGGTCGAATACCTCGACCGGCATGCCGACGAGCGGGTATCGCTCACGGTTCTCGCGCGGGAGGCGAGGCTCAGCCCCTTCCATCTGCAGCGCACCTTCAAGCGGATCGTGGGCCTTTCCCCGCGTGAGTACCTCCTGGCCCGTCGCGCCGATCGGCTGCGCGCGGGACTGCGCTCGGAGCGGAGCGTGAGCCGCGCGACCTTCGAGGCCGGGTTCGGCTCGTCGAGCCGAGTGTACGAGGGGGCCAACCAGCTGCTCGGCATGACGCCGGGCGCCTTCCGAAAGGGTGGTGCGGGAATGGAGATCCGCTATACGATCGTGGACTCGCCCTTCGGGCGGCTGCTGATCGGAGTCACCGATCGGGGGGTCGCCGCGGTGCTGCTCGGCGATCGCGACACGACGCTGGAGCGGGACCTGGCCACTCAATTCCCGCAGGCGCGACGCACCCGAGTCGATGACGGTGACGATTGGCTGGCCCAGCTCGTGGAGAAAGTCGCCGACAAGGTGCGGCGGCCTGGCGCCACCGACGCGATTCCTCTCGACCTGAACGGTACGGCGTTCCAGTGGCTGGTATGGCGGGCGCTGGTCTCGATTCCCGCCGGTGAGACGCGCACCTACAGCCAGCTCGCCGCCGAGGTTGGCAAGCCGCGCGCGGTTCGAGCGGTCGCCAGCGCCTGTGCCGCCAATCATCTGGCGGTGGTGGTGCCCTGTCATCGGGTGATCCGTACCGATGGCTCCCTCGGCGGCTATCGCTGGGGGCTGCCACGAAAGGCCGCCCTGCTGGCCGAGGAGGCCGCCGTCCCCGCCTGAATCCCTTCCCCGTGGGTTGCCGTGGGAGCCCGTCGGGCGCATCATCCGTGCGTACCCGACGGGACCTACGGTTGATGCGCGTAACACTCGAACGCCAGAATGACGCGGTGCACTTCGTCGCCCGGAGCGAATCGGGCGGGGTGGTGTCCATTGACGGCAACCCGAAGGTCGGCGGCCAGGGACTGGGGGCGCGGCCGATGGAATTGCTGCTCGCCGGAATTGGCGGCTGTAGTGCCATCGACGTGGTGTCGATCCTGGCCAAGCAGCGGGAGCCGGTCACGTCCATGACGGTCACGGTGGAAGCCGACCGCGAGCAGGGCAAGGAGCCGTCGCTGTTCCAGCGGATCCATGTGCACTTCGCCGTGACGGGCCCGCGCGAGGAGGCCAATCTGGCCCGGGCGGTGGAGCTGTCGATGGCGAAGTACTGCTCGGTCGCCCGGGTGCTGGAGAAGAGTGCGACCCTGAGCTGGAGCCATGCGCTGGAGGGCGCGCCGGCATGAGCGACGGCTCCGGACACTTCGAGACCGATGCGATCCGCACCCAGGTCCCGACAACTCCCGAACGGGAGCATGCGACGCCGCTCTTTCTCACCTCGAGCTTCGTCTTCGACGACGCCGAGCAGGCACGGGCGCTGTTCGCCGACGAGGTCCCGGGAAACATCTACAGCCGCTACTCCAACCCGAACACCGACGAATTCGTCCGCAAGCTCTGCCTTCTCGAGGGGGCGGAGGACGGCATCGCAACCGCCTCGGGAATGGCGGCCGTATTCGTCAGCATGGCGGCGTTGCTGTCCTCCGGCGATCATGTCCTCGCGTCCCGTTCGCTGTTCGGGTCCACCCTGCAGATCCTGGGGAAGCTCTTCCCGCGCTGGGGAATCAGCCACAGCTACGCCGACCTCGATCGCCCCCAGAGTTTCCAGGAGCTGATCCAGCCCACGACCAAGCTGATCTTCGTCGAGACCCCTTCCAATCCGGGGCTCGACCTGGTGGACCTCGAGCGGCTCGGCCGATTGGCCCGGGAGCGGGGCGTCCTGCTGGTGGTGGACAACTGCTTCACCACCCCATACCTGCAGCAGCCGATCCGTTGGGGGGCGGACCTGGTGGTCCATTCGGCCACCAAGTTCATCGACGGGCAGGGGCGGACCCTTGGCGGGGCGGTGCTGGGCCGGGCTAAGCTGATCGCCGAGGCGCGCTTCTTCGCGCGGCACACCGGGCCGGCGCTCTCGCCCTTCAACGCCTGGGTCCTCTCGAAGAGCATCGAAACGCTCGCGGTACGGATGGACCGCCACTGCGCCAACGCGCTGGCGCTGGCTCGGCACTTCGAGGGCCATCGCGAGCTCGAATCGGTGCGGTATCCCTACCTGCCGTCCCATCCGCAACACGCCTTGGCCCTGAAGCAGATGTCGCAGGGCGGCGGCATTGTCACCCTCGTCGTCAAAGGGGGGCTGGCGCGAGCCCGGCGGTTCCTCGACAGTCTCCACCTCGTCTCCCACAGTCCCAACCTCGGCGACACCCGGAGCATCGTCACCCACCCCACATCTACCACCCACTCCAAGCTGACAGAGGATGAGCGGCTCAGGGTCGGCATCGCACCGGGGTTGGTGCGGATCTCGGTGGGATTGGAGCGGGTGGACGATGTCATTCATGATCTCGAGC
>DASPUE010000183.1:0-2342 GCA_035623055.1 Gemmatimonadales bacterium | reverse complement strand
GAGAAAGCCGTTGTCCAGTGCGCGAAACGCGATTCCCGCCAGCTCGGCTTGGCGTTGCGCCCAGTGGTGGCCGTTGAGGCATTACCTGAACTGCGGGGGCCTCTGGTCGCGGTCGTTTGGCGCTCATGGTCGGTGACCGGTGGCGCGACAGATGGCGCGTGCCACGAGGTCGGTGTTGACCGAGTCCAGACCCGTGACGGCATCGTGAAGGTCGAGAGGGATCCCTTCGGCCAGGCTGGCGGCGATCCGTAGCAGCTGTCCCTCCCCGCTCGAGCACGGCAGCCGGTCGGCGTCGAGCGCGGCCACCGCTGTGGCCCAGTCGACGGCCGCGATATCCGAGTAACCGGTTTCGTCTCGGTTGCTCGGGTCGGAGCCATCGACGAAGCTCTCCACGAAGTCCCTCCGGTAGAGCCACGACTGGTCCTTGATCAACAACTCCACGGCCGCCTCGGCGCAGAGAAGGCCCCTGGCGCCGGCCCGGAGAGCGGCTGAGAGCTGGTGGATCGGGGTCGGGCCGATGAGCTGGGCCCCGGCCGGGTTGGTGGTGGGTTGAGCCTCGACCGCGCCGAGGATGGTGCAGGCGGTGACGGGCTCCGCGCTCCAGCGGTGGCCGATGTTCGCCCAGCGGCAGACCCGCTCGGGGTCGGCGGCGGTGACGGTGAACACGAAGGTGCGCACCACCTCGCCGTCGACGATGCGGTCGTGGTGGCCGGCATATCCGGTCACTGCGGTCACATCCAAGCCGGTGGTGAGGCTGACGGTGCGGGACAGCCCGTGCAGGAGTGTCTCGCCCGGAAGCACCCGGTCGGCCGGGAGAGACCAGACGGGCTCGAAGTCCTCCCCGGTGCCGGCCACGAGCAGGACTCGGTCTTGGTGTTCAACGGCGGCCACGACGGCAAGACAGGTGGTGCCCTCGGCGTGGGAGCGCACGACGAGGTCCCGGAGGAGCTGGTCGGTGACGGCGGTGGTCATGAGGGCAACTCCTTGGTCTGGGTGGTGAGGGAGCGACCGGCGACGTCGGCGAAGTCCGGCGTGGGAATGTCAACGCGATGCGCGCCGCGCCGATCGACCTGGGCGAGCTTGTGTCGTGCTCCGCTGAGGCTGATCTGCAGCCCTTCGATCTCGCCGATCCAGCCGTGGCGGCGCGCCTCATCGATCCTGGCGTGCAGGTTGTCGCGGATCTCGATCAGCCGGCGGCGTTGAGCCGGATCGGGGCGCAGCAAGGGACAGCGGACGCAGGCGTGCTCGTGGATGCACGACGTCCCGAACGCCCGGCCGCAGGTTCCGAGCGAGACCTTCCGTCGCTCGAAGTGGCCGAGGAACTCCTCCCACTCGGCGTCGGTAGGGGTGCGGTATTCCTCGCCGGGGCGGGTGGCTCTGCGCCGGGCGATGAAGGCACGGTGGGCGGTGATGACCTCTTCGGTGTAGACCGCTTTGTAGCCCATCGTGGTGTTGATGTCGGCATGTCCCACGACGAGCTGGGCTATGTGCGGTGGCATGCCGTTGAGCACCGCGTCGGTGACGAAGATCCTCCGGAAGTCGTGAGGCAGGAACCGCAGAGGCCGGCCGTCGGCCTGGGTGAGGCCGGTCTTGGCCAGCGCCAGATCGAGCAGCTTGCGGATCGCGGGGGCGCTGATCGGTCGGTTCTCGGTGCCAACCTGGCGTTGGAAGAGGATGGGCAGGGGAGGATTGAACACGCGCTCGTGGTAGTCGTAGGCCACCACGAGGGGCACGGCACCGTCAGGGTCACGGACCCGGCAGATGATGGTGGCCAACACATCTGCCAGCTCCGGGCTGATGACCAGGAGGCGTTCGGCGTCGCTCTTGGAGGGGGCGATGTGCAGCAAGGGCACCAGTTCGCCGGTGGCGGGCAGCCGGTATTGGACTGCGCTGGGGTGGGTGAGCTCGGTGAGCTCCTCGACCCGGATGCCGGTGTGGCGGAGCACTTCCACCGTCGCCCAGGCCCAGAACGCCTGATGCTCCTCCCGGGTCAGGTTGCGACGTTTGCCACCGGCCGGCTCCTCGGCCCAGATGTTGGCGACGTGGCGGCGGGTGTTGACCGAGCGGCGCAGGGCCATCCCGCCCACTGTGAAGGTCTCGCCGGGGCGGGCTGCCCGGGCCGCGGCCAGACGCTCCGCGGCCAGCCTGCGCTCGGTGTCGACAGCGGAGACCAGGGCGGGCAGGATCGGGAGGCGCTCCCGGGTCCGCTTGTCCATCCGTGACTTGCGGCGCGTCGCCTCGCGCTTGTGGGGGATCTCGCCCGCCTTGATCGGGCAGGGGACCGCCCAGGGCGCCCACCGGGCCGGGTCGTCGATGGCCCACTGGGCGATGTCGAGGTAGAA
>DASPUE010000182.1:0-6496 GCA_035623055.1 Gemmatimonadales bacterium | reverse complement strand
CCGAGCACCACGATCGCGATCGCGATAAACCCCCTCCCCGCTGTCATCTTCTCCGCAAACGTCCCGACCTGCGCGAGCACGAGGCTCGCCCCGGCGAGGCCCGCGAACCCTCCGCCGATCACCACTCCCGTCGCGCGCACTCGCCCGACCCGCACCCCGGCGGCTCTGGCGTTCTCCGCCGATTCTCCCGCCGCCCGCAGCCGGAGCCCCCATGCCGTTCGGAAGAGCAGCCACCAAAGCAGTGGAACTGCCACGTAGGCGGCGTAGGTCAGGACGCTCTGTGCGAAGAGCGCCGGCCCGATGGCCGGGATTTGACTGAGGCCCGGAAGCGGGACATTGGGCAGGGTCGGCAGGCTCAACCCCACGCCACCGGGGCCGTAGGCCTGCCGGTAGATCGCTCCGGTGAGCCCGACCGATCCCAGAGTGAGAGCGGTTCCAGTGATGATTTGTTCGGCCCCCGCCTGCACAGCGATCAGCGCGAATAGCGAGCTCAAGGCGACCCCGGCGAGCATTGCCGCCCCACAGCCAACCCACGGCCCCCCCGCACTCGCCCCCAGCGCCGCGGCCAGAGCACCGCAGAGCATCGCGCCCTCGATGCCAAGATTGATCACACCGCCGCGCTCGGTCACCGTCTCGCCCAGCGCGGCCAGCAGGAGCGGAGTCGCCACCCGAACGGCTGCCGCGAGGAAGGACGTCAGAAGCTCGTCCGTCATCGGCTACGTCCCCATCGCGGCGGCCACGTTCCTGCGCCGCAGCACATCGGCCAGCAGGACCACGATCGTGATGGCCGCCTCGACCATGTAGACGGCCACCGCCGGCACCCCCGCCTCGCGCTGCATCGCGCTCGCTCCCGCCTCGATCGCGGCAAACAGAAGACCGGTGAGGATCGTCGCCAGCGGATGGAGCCGCGCGAGGAGTGCCACGGCGATTGCTGTGAACCCGTATCCCGGCGACAGGTTCTGAAACAGCGCGAAGGTGGTTCCCGACACCTCGATACTCCCAGCCAGGCCAGCAAGTGCTCCCGACCCGAGGAGGGCCAGACCGAACACCCGCTGCGTTCTGACCCGCCCAATTACGGACGCCGCCCGCGGATTCTCTCCCGTCGCACGAAGCTGGAAGCCGGCGAGGGTCTGCCGCTCGAATACCCAGAGGCCGAAGGCGAGCGCCAGCGCCAGAGCCAGACCCAGATGCAGCCGGGTTCCCGCGAGGGCGGGGAGGCGAGCCGATGCCGGCAGCGGGTTGCTCTGCGGATAGATATGGGTCGATTCCTGAAGCGGCCCCAGGACCATCCAGCTGACCAACGCGTCGGCCACAAAGTTGAGCAACAGGGTGCTGATCACCTCCAGCACCCCGAATCGGAGCCGGAGGATGGCCGGAATCGTGGCCCAGAGGCAGCCTGCGATCAGACCCGCAGCGAGAACGACCGGTATGGCCAACGAACGGGGCCACGCAGCCAGCCCGAGACCGATCCAGGTCGCCGCGATCGCCCCCGCGTAGAATTGGCCCTCGGCCCCGATGTTGAGGGCCCCGGCCCGAAACGCGAGACCGACCGCGAGACCGACAATGATCAGGGGAATGGCCCGCGGCAACAACGCCGAGAGGATTGCGTCGGAAGTTCCGAACGCCCCGTGAAGCATGGCGACCATCGCGGCCGAAGCGTCGTACCCGCTCGCCGCAAGGCCCAGGAAGAGCACTAGAAAGCCCGTGACGACGGCGACGGCCGCGCGCGTCAAGTCGCCGAGCATCGGTTGTTTCATGTGCCTGCTCCCAGCATCAGCCGGGCGATCGCGGCTCGATCACCGCTCGAAGTCGGCTCCACCAGCTGGCCGCTGGCCAGCACGACGACGCGGTCGGCCAGTTCCAGCAGCTCGTCCAGGTCGGCGAGATGCACCAACACCGACACCCCCGCCGCTGCCGCTTCCCGCAGCCGTTGGTGGACCTCGTCGGTGGCCCGCAGGTCCAGTCCCCGCGTCGGATTCTCCGCCACCAACACTCGCGGTCGCCGCGCCAGTGCCTCCGCGATCAGGAACCGCTGCTGATTGCCGCCACTCAGAGTCCTGGCTGGAGCCGCCGACCCGGATGCTCGGACCTCGAAGCGGGCAATGAGGGCGTCAGCGCTATTCGCCGCGGCTCGCCAATCAATCCAAGGGCCCCGCACCCATTCCGCGGAACCGCCCTGACTCAGAACCAGGTTCTCGGTCAGGGAAAAGCCTCCAACCATCCCCTCGCTGGTGCGGTCCTCTGGAACGAACGACACCGGGCCCAGCACCTCGAGAGTCCCACGCGCGGGCCGGGCAATCCCTGCGATCGCCCGCAACAACTCTCGCTGGCCATTCCCTTCGACCGCTGCGACTCCCACCACCTCTCCCGCGCGAACCCTGAGGCTCGCTTGCCGGAGGCCGCTCCCGCTCCCGGCCAACCGCGGCAAGGCCAGGTCCGACGCGAGCACGGTGGTTTCCGCCAGTGGCTGGCTCGGCAATCTGAAGCGCGGCGGTGGAGCTTCGCCGAGCATGTAGGCGGCCAGCGAATCGGCGCTCTCCCCGACCGCGGGACCCGTGTGCACCACTCGCCCCCGCCGGAGGACCGTCACCCGGTCGGCAATCGCGAGAGCCTCCGACAGCTTGTGCGTGATCAGGACCGACGCGACCCCGGAGTCGCGCAGGGCTCGGACCAGCTGCAGGAACGAATCGGCTTCGGTCGGTGCGAGCACCGAAGACGGCTCATCAAGGAGGAGGATGCGTGCGTCGGCGGCGAGGGCCTGCAGGACTTCCAGCCGCTGTTTCAGTCCAGCGGAGAGCGAGTCGGTCCGTGCGTCAGGCGGTATATCGAGACCGGTCGTCCGTGAAAGGGCATCCAGCCGAGATCGGATGGAGGCCCGATCGAACCGCCAACCGCCTGCCAAGGCCACGTTCTCGAGCACCGTGAATGCCGGTACGGAGGTGAAATGTTGATGCACCATGCCGATACCGAGCGCCTTGGCCGCTACCGGGTCGGGCAACCTGTGCGCGCGTCCGTCGATGATGACCTGGCCAGCGTCCGGGCGAACCAACCCGAACGCGATCTTCATCAGGGTGCTCTTGCCCGCGCCGTTTTCGCCCAGGAGGGCATGGATCTCACCCGGTTGCAGGGAGAAGTCCACCCCAGCGAGCGCTTCTACCGGGCCGTATCGCTTCGAAATCCCGCGAAGCTCGAGGGCCGCGGTCACATTCCGGTTGGGTGGTCGTGGAATTCCCAGGGAAGATCGAAATGGCCGCCCAGGTGCTCAGCCAATGCGCGCACGCCGACCGTTTCGGTGGCGTAGTGGCCGGCGTAGATCACGTTAAGCCCCCACTCCATCGCGTCGAAGTAGGTATGGGCCGCGCCTTCGCCGCTAATGAATGTGTCACAACCGGCGTCTCGCGCCTGCGCGATCGCACTGCCGGCGCCGCCGGTGATGACCCCGACCTGAGTGATGTGCTCGTGCCCTCCCGGGATGAGCCGGATCGCCGCAAAATCGATGGCCAACACGTCTGCCAGGCGCTGGACCAGCGCCGATCGAGTCGGCGCACTCTCGTGGGCCGATCCCATGACCCCGATGTCGATGCCCTTGTGCTTGCCGAAGCTGCGGGTGCTGGTAAGGCCCAGCCAGCGAGCCAGGACCGCATTGTTCCCGACTTGTGGGTGAACGTCGAGGGGAATGTGGGCCGAATACAGTGCCGCGTCCCGGTCGAGCAGGGCGCTGATTCGCCGGTAGCGCCTGCCGACCAACGGCTGATTGCCATCCCAGAAGAGCCCGTGGTGGACCAGCAGTAGCGCCCCCTTCGGACCGGACGCTAAGCCATCGATCGTCGCCTGCGACGCGTCCACGGCAGCGACGATTCGGGAGACCATGCCCCGATTCTCGACCTGCAGTCCATTGAGGGCGTTGGCGTCGTCAGGCACCTCCGCAACCCGAAGGTATCCGTCGAGATAGTCACGAAGGGCAAGGAGGGGGACGCTTCGATCGGTCACTGGGCGGCAGCGGTTGGGGCCTCCGGCTTGTCGGCCGCGACGATGGAATCCTGGGCTGCCTTCACCCGCGCCTGGAGGGCGGCGGGAACACTGTCGAGCAGGGCAGGGTTCGGTTCATAGCGGATCACTCCGCTCTTGAGCCCGAACGACTCGACCTTCGGAACGAAGCCCCCGGCCTTCACCTCACGCGCGACCGTCAGGAAGGCCCGCGGGAGGTCGATCACCGCCGAGCCGAGGACCCTCGCAGGGGCCAGGCCCTTCTGGTCGAGGTTTGCGCCGAAGATGAACGCATGGGGTGACTCCTTCACCGCCTGGAAGACACCGAGCGCCGCCTGGTCGGCGTTATGGTGGAACATGTCCACCCCGGCCCGGAGCAAGGCGATCGCCGCCTCTCGGCCTGCGGCGACGTCATCAAACGTGTTCAGATAGGAGGACCGGGCTGTGACTTTCGCGTTCACCGCCCTTGCGCCCGCGACCCAAGCGTCCTCCGCCTGTTTGATCGGCGGAAGTTCGATCCCTCCCACGAACCCGATGCTATTCGTTCGAGTCATCCCCCCAGCGACCATCCCGGCCAGGTAGCTTGCCTCCGACAGCCGAAAGATCAGCGGAGAGACGTTGCCCGCGACTCGCTCGCCGGAGGTCACCACGAAAACCGTCTTGGGGAAATTCGCGGAAACCCGCTCCGACGCCCCCTGGAACTCGAATCCATGCCCGAAGACCAGGTTGTAGCCCTGGCTGGCGTAGGTCCTGAGCGCCTCTTCCTGTTCAGCGGGGGTGTGAGCCTCGACCTGACTCACCGATGCTCCCAGTGAGTCACGGATGTGCAGCAGGCCCTGATATGCCCCAGAATTCCACGCGGCGTCGGCGATGGATCCGGGGGTTACGAGGCCGACTCGAAATCCTGTTTTGGGGGATTCCTTCCTACAACTACTAAGGAGTGCGCCTGCGAGCGCGAAAACGATGAGTCTGCGCAGTATCATGCGATAGTCTCGACATTTCAACGACAGTCAGCAGACTGTAACGGCCCAAACCCCATCGGTTTCCACAAGTTCGGGGTACTTATCAACGATTGTGGGAACTCAGCCTAGACTTCGCTTCGCTCCGTAACGCTGGTTCGCTCACCCCGATCCCCGGCCCCAGGTTCCATGGTGATCTGGCCGTTCACGCGGCCTCCATCAATGATATGGATCCGTTGGGTCCGAATGTCGCCATCCACGACGGCCCCTGACTGTATCTCGACTCGCTCGTCGGCGTGCATCCCACCGTGAACCTCTCCACCGGCGACGATCTCTGCGGCGTGGACGTCGCCCCGAACCACGGCGCCGGGGGCGATGAGCAACTGCGCCCCGGCTCGGATCGTTCCCTCCACGGTCCCTTCGATCTTCACTACACCTTCGCTGGCGACGTCGCCGACGATCGTGGTCCCGACCGCGATGATGGTGAGACCTGCGGGCTCGCCCCTACGGGCCGGGGAGTCGGGGCGGCCAGTCTGCGAAGTGCGTGTGAAGATCGCCATCAGCTCTGCTCCTTGACCAGCGTGCGGGGGTCGATGGGCTGCCCATCGAGGCGGACTTCGAAATGTAGGTGCGGGGCACTGGAGCGCCCGGTGTTTCCGGAGAGACCGATGACTTGACCCGCATCGACCGCCTGAGCGGTGGTCACAGTGACCCGGCTCAGGTGGCCGTACATCGACTGGTAGCCGTCCGGGTGGTCCAGGAGGACGAAGATTCCATACTCCGGATCTTCCCCAGTCTGGAGCACCGTGCCACCACCGGAGGCGCGGACCGGACTCCCCATCGGGACTGCGACATCAATCCCGGGATGGCGTTCCTCGCCAGTATTGCTCCCAGGGCCACCGGTCGCCTGGCCGCGTGTCACATATCCCGGATCGTCGAGCGGCCAATGAGTGGGGTGCGAGGGCCCGGTCTCCAGCCGACGGGAGTTGCTTGCCAGGTGGGCCCGGATCGCCGGCGCGACGGGCAGCGTAGTAGCGAGCTGCACTGGATCAGGCACGATGTCCGCCCCCAGCATTGCGCGGATCCGATCGTAGCGCCGCTCGGCGCTGTCGAGAGCGGCGACCAGCTGGCCGATCTTCCGGTTGTCCGTCTGCAGCCGCTCTACCTCGCGCACCAGACCCGGCACCCGCGCTGCAGATGCGGCGATGGGGAGATACAGCGCGAAGCCGAGGAGAATTACCGAGCCCAACCCAATGGCGCATCCCACCAGCGCGCGGTAGGCCCAGCGCGGAAGCCGGATAGTCCGCGAGGCCAAGGCCCCGTCCGTATGGACGACGATCGTGACATACGGCCCTCGCGTGCTCATCCGTTAAACGGCTCTCCCAGAATCAGCTCCAGTACCCGCGCGAGATCGTCCTCGGAATAGTAGCTCACCGTCAGTAGCCCACGGCCTCGCCGCCGGGCCGTTACCCGCACGTCGGTCCCCAGGTGTTTGCGCAGGGCATCCTCGATGCGTCGATGGGCCGGGCTCTGCTGGCGGTTGGGTCCTT
>DASPUE010000181.1:0-10128 GCA_035623055.1 Gemmatimonadales bacterium | reverse complement strand
CCGCCATCGCCCCGCAAGTCCGCGAGTGACTCCGCCGCGCACCGCGGCCCGCACCTCGCCCGCCTCGAACTACTTGTACCCTCTCGCCTGCAGCTGAAACAGCTCGGCGTACAGCCCGCCCAGCGCGACCAGCTGCTCATGGCTCCCCTCCTCCCGCAGCTCGCCGCCCTGTAGCACCAGGATCCGGTCCGCCATGCGGACCGTGCTGAAGCGGTGGCTGATGAGGACCGCCATCCGCCCCACGGTGAGTTCCGAGAACCGCTGGAACACCTCGTACTCCGCCCGCGCGTCCAGCGCGGCCGTCGGTTCATCCAGGATGAGCAGATCGGAATCCCGGAGGTAGGCGCGGGCCAGCGCCACCTTCTGCCACTCTCCGCCGGAGAGATCCACCCCGCCCTCGAAGCGGCGGCCCAGCAGCTGATCGAAGCCAGCCGCCAGCCGCGAGGCCACGGTATCGGCCAGGCTCTGCTGGGCGGCCTGGGTGATGGCGCTCCGATCTTCCAGTTTCTCGATGTCCCCTACGGCGATGTTCTCCACCAGCGGAAAGTCGTAGCGGAAGAAGTCCTGGAAGATCACGCCAACGTGGCGCCGGAGGCTCTCCACGTCGTACTCACTGAGATCCCGCCCTTCGAGCAGGATCCGCCCTTCGCTCGGATCGTAGAGCCGGGCCAGCAGCTTCGCGATCGTGGTCTTGCCCGCGCCGTTCTCTCCGACCAGCGCGATCCGCTCTCCCGCCCGGAAGTGAAAGTCGAGATGCCGGACCGCCCACCGGTTCGACCCCGGGTAGCGGAAGCCCACATCTTCGAAGACGAATCCGTCGCGGAAGGGGGAAGGCACCGGCATCGCGCCGGGGCCGGATCGGATCTTCGGGTGCACCGCCAGAAACGAGAAGAGATCCTCCAGATAGAGGCTCTGCTCCACCAGTTGCGACGCCGAGAGGAGGGTCCGCTGAATCAGGTCGCGACTCTGGCGGAAGGAGGCGGCGAGGAATGTCAGGACGCCGATCGTAAACTGCCCCGCCGGCGATCGGTGTCCTGTCACGGTGAGGTAGATGATGGCCCCATAGGCGCCGTAGTACCCGAGAGTTCCCACCAGGGCGAGCAGCGAGGAGACGATCGCCCGCCGGACCGCGAGCGCCTTGTTGGCCTCGTAGAACTCGGTGGAGAGCTCGGCATAGCGCCCCACCAGGAACTTCGCGAGGCCGAAGAGCTTCACCTCCTTCGCGGAGACATCACTGGCGCCGATGTAGCGCAGGTAGTCGAGCTGCCGGCGTTCCTCGGTCCAGGAATAGAGTAGGGAATAGGCGAGGGCGGCGAACCGGCTTTCGCCCAGGAACGAGGGCAGGACCGCCAACGCGAGCAGCAGGAGCAGCCACGGGACATAGAGCGTCAGCGCCGCGGCGAGCGTGGCCAGCGTCACCAGATCCTGCACCGAGCCCAGCAGGCCGGTCACCATCCCGATCCGTCCCACCGTCTGCCGCCGGGCCCGCTCCAGCTTGTCGTAGATCTCCGCGTTCTCCAGCTGCTCCAGGTCGAGGCTGGCCGCGTGCTCCATCAGTTCGATGCTGGTGCGGTTCGCAACGAGGTCTCCCAGCAACGACTCCACCAGGGCAGACACCCGCGCGAGGACTTCGCCCAGCAGCGCCAGACCCCCTTCGACTGCGACCAACAGCGTCAGGTGGTGGAGCGCCGGATCCGCCCAGGTGATCGGCAGGCCCCGGGCGGGACCTCCGACCATCCCGACCACGGCGTCGATGATCAGTTTGCCGATCCACAGCAGCACCACCGGGAGCACCGCCCGCAGCACACGCAACAGAACCATGGCGGCGCTCAGCCCCCGATCGGTCTCCCAGACCAGCCGGAGGAGATGCGGGAGATGCCGCGTCGCGCGGAGCCGCTCTCGCCAGGAGGGTGGTGCCTCCACCGGCTTGCCTCGGCGCGGGAAACGCGCTGGGGGGAGGGACATTGCCATGCGGGAAAAGGTAACGGTGAGGTATGGTTGGAGCCTGAGAGTGCGCTTGACCCGCTGGACGGGGTAGTCAGAGGTCGCTACCTCTTGTACTTGGCGCCCCGGTGCGCGTCGCAAGGCGATTCGTGGCCTCGCCCGCACCGTCCACGATCTCCCACCTCCAACAGTCTCCGACCATGTCCCCTTTCTGGCACGACCTGCTGATCCCGGGCGTATCACTGGGCGAGAAGATCATCCGCCCGATCCTGATCTATATCTTTCTGATCGTCGGCCTCAGACTGGCGGGGAAACGTGAGCTGGCCCAGCTCAACCCCTTCGACCTGGTGGTACTGCTCACCCTCTCCAACACCGTCCAGAACGCCATCATCGGCGATGACAATTCGGTCCTCGGCGGCATGATCGGCGCCGCGACTCTGCTGGTCATCAATTATTTCGTGATTGTGATCCGGTACCGCAACCAGAAGCTCGGCGTGATCATCGAGGGCGGCCCCGACATCCTGATCGAGAAGGGGCATATCAACATGCACAATCTGGAAGCGGAGAAGATCACGATCGAAGAGCTGGAAGCCGCGGCGCGCAAGCAGGGCTTTCGTTCCCTCAAGGAGGTGGATCAGGCGATCCTCTATCCCGGCGGCACCTTCTGTTTCATCGGCAGGGTGCCGAGCGCCGATGCCCTGCATCACCGCCAGATCATGAAGGAGCTGCATGACCTGAGGCGGGAACTGGCGGAGCTGAGGGCCGGGTAGGCTACATTTCCCGCCATGCCAGCCCCCGTCGCCCTTGTCACCGAAGCCACCGAAGGAATCGGCCGGGCTACGGCCTTTGCCTTGGGGAGAGCCGGGTACCGGGTCGGGGTCTGTGCTCGCACTCCATCGAAGCTCCGGGAGCTGCTCAAGGAGCTCGCCCGCGCGGACATCAGCGCCCACGGGCACCCCGCCGACGTCGGAGTGCCGGCGGATGTCCTCGCCATGGTCACCCAGGTCACCGAGGCGCTGGGGGCGGTGGACGTGCTGGTGAACAACGCCGGTGTCGGCCGCATGAAGCCTTTCGAGGACCTGACCCTCGAGGACTGGGACACCACGATGGCCACCAACCTGCGGAGCCTGTACCTGGTCACCCGCGAGGTGCTGCCGGGCATGCGCGCCCGCAGGCACGGCGCCATCGTCAACATCGCGAGCCTTGCCGGGCGCAACGGATTCGTAGGCGGCACCGCCTACTCCGCGTCGAAGCACGCGGTCCTCGGCTTCTCCCGCTCGCTCATGCTGGAGGTCCGCAAGGACAACGTCCGCGTCATCGCCATCTGTCCGGGCACGGTGGACACGCCCCTCATCCACAATCAGTCCATGCTCAAGCCCGAGCTGAGCCGCATCCTGCACCCGGAGGATGTCGCCGCGACGGTGGTGGGCTCGCTTGCCCTCCCCGATCGGGCTCTGGTCAGCGAGCTGGACGTCCGGCCCACCAATCCCTGAGGGTCGGGTCGGGGCCCGCCCTGACCTCATCCTTTCGGGACCCGATGCCGAAAATCACTGTCACCACCTGTATCTGCCGGAGCGTGCCGTTCGACCGGCTGTTGGCGCTCGCTCGGGAGCGGGCGTGGACCCTCGAGGATCTGATCCGGGAAACCGGCTGTGGTGGCAACTGCGGTCTCTGTCGACCATACCTCCGGCGCATGCTGGCGACCGGCGAGACTACTTTCGGCGAGCTGCTCACCGAGTAGGCCGTTCGGGCTGGTATGCCGCCGGACCCGCCGGGGGCCTTAGCTTTCGCTGAGCGCCCCGATCATGACGACACCGACCACTCCTCCGGCCACCCCCCTGCCCGCCGAAGAGCACTTCCCCCTCGGCGCGAGGTTGTTGTTCGCCGCGCTCCCGGCCGCTATGGCCGGTGCTTGGCAGACCGGAGCCGGCGGCCCGCTCGGCTGGGCGCTTCTGGCGCTGGCCCTCATACTCGCGGCGATCGGGCTTACACTGGTCACCCGCGAGCACCGGCGGCGCCGGACCGAGCGACAAGCCGCGGAAGCGAGAGCCCGGCTCAGGGACCGGGAGCTGACCTGGCTCCAGCACGTCGCGGCGGCGATGGTCTCCGGAGATACCGTCGACCAGGTGCTGCAAGTCGTCGCCGACGCCGCCGCCGACCTCCTGGCCACTGAGAGCGCGGCGATCGGGTTCGTCGTCGAGGAGGGTCGCTTCGTCCGCATCGTTGCGGGCACCGGGCCCGTCGTCGTCGCGAAGGGACGACTCATCCCGGCGGATCACTCGCTCATGGGCTGGGTGGTCACTCACGAGGCGCCGCTGACCAGCCCGGACATGGCCGCGGACCCGCGGAGCTTTTCGGTCCCCGAACTCGAGCTCAAAACTCTGGCCTGTGTGCCTCTGCGGTCCTCCGGCTTCGTGATTGGAGTCCTGGCAGCCTTCAACCGGAAGGATGGCCGCCCCTTCTCCGATGCGGATGTCCACCTGCTGCAGACCCTCGGCGATCAGGTGGTGGTCGGCCTCGACCGGGCCCACGTGCTCGAAGAGAGCCGGCGCAAGGAGGAGACCCTCGCCGCCAAGAACCGGGAGCTGCAGCGGGCGACCGAACTCAAGAGCCAGTTCCTCGCGAACATGTCGCACGAGCTACGCACCCCCCTCAACGCGATCAATGGGTTCTCCGATCTGATGCTCACCGAGGAGCTCGGGTCGGTTAATGACGCCCAGCGCGAGTTCCTCGACTCCATCCTGCGCAACGGCAAACACCTCCTTGGACTGATCAACAGCGTGCTGGATCTCTCCAAGATCGAGGCCGGCCGGATGACGCTCACCCTTGCCATCTGCGATCTGCGGGACCTGGTGATGGGGGCCGTCACCGACACCGCCCCACTCCGGAGCGCGAAGGACCAGGAGTGCAAGCTCGAGATCGGGGACCAACCGCTGACGGTTCTCGCCGACGGCACCCGCATCCGCCAGATCCTGTACAACCTCCTCTCCAACGCCTCGAAGTTCACTCCAGACGGGGGACAGGTGACTGTCTCGGCCATCCGGACCAAGGCGCCCCTCCCGCTCCCCTCGGAGCGCGCCGGGGAGACTCCGCGCCTGGTGTCCCGGGATGCGGTCTGGGTTTCGGTCCGCGACACCGGCATCGGGATCAAGTCGGAAGACCTTCCCAAGCTGTTCCACGAGTTCAGTCAGGTGGACAGCTCCGCAAGCCGGCAGCAGCAGGGGACCGGGCTTGGCCTCGCCCTCTCGCGCAGGTTCGTGGAGATGCACGGCGGAACCATCGGTTGTGAGGCGGTCTACGGCACCGGTGCGACCTTCTGGTTCATCCTCCCGAGCGACGGACCCATCCGGAAGCCGAACGTCTCCGGGGAGTTCCCTCGAATCGCGGCGCTGGAGCCTCAGCGGGCATGAAAGGCCTAGGGTATCTGGTGCTTCTGGCTCTCGCTCCGGGGCAGCTCCTCGCCCAGGCGAGGCCGTCCTTGGGGATCGAACTGGGCTATGCCCGCGCCGATTTCGTCGGCCCCGGCGCAGGCGGTGTCACCCAGCGAGAGGGAGCGGTAGCCGGCGCCTATTTCCGGATCCCGCTTTCGGGGTGGCTCGCGCTGCAACCCGGGCTCCTGATCTCGAGCAAAGGGGGAGCGACCGAGGTTGCGGATACCTCCGCCTCACCGCTTCGCCTTGAGCTGGATCTGGTCTACCTGGACCTCCCGTTGGTCCTCCGCGCGCGCCTCCCCTTCCTGCTCGGCACCCGGCTCATTGTGCTGGGGGGCGGGGCGCCGGAGGCACGCATCGGATGCAACGTGGAGTCGTTCCGGAACGACATCAGTCTTGGCCTGAGCGCCTGCGAACGAGCCAGCACGGCCAGCTTTCGCACCTGGGATGTTTCGGTCATGGGAGGGGTGGGGCTCGGGATCCCCATCGAGAAAAGCGAGCTGGCGTTCGAGGCCCGCCTATCACGGGGGCTTCGTTCGGTGACCGATGTGGGCCAGATCTACAACCGGTCCCTCGAGTTCCTCCTATCCGTCCCGTTCTGAACCCCTTGACCCCTTACTTACGGTTCTAGAGCACCGGGCCTATTCTTAGAGACTCATGACTGGCCTCCCCCGCCGTATCGCGAGCGCTGCAATGGCCCTCGTGTTCCTCCTCGGAACCGTGGGGCTTTCGTCGCTCGATGTGATTGCCTTTCACGGCCCTGGCGCCGACCGGGGGAACACGGCACCGCATTTCGAGTCTCAGGGCACCCGCTGCGGCCACGCCGACCGCTGCGTGCTTACCGTCCTCAGCTCGGGTCCGCACAGCGCCGTCCCGCATGGCGCACCCCACCGGGTAGCTGCGGATCTCGATTCACTCCGCCCCGCGCTGGCCCATCAGGGGCCGATACTCCGGTCGTTCGCCGCTCGCTTTCAGCCTCGCGCACCCCCCTCATTCCTCGCTTGACGGGCCGGCCCTTCGCGGGGCCGCGCCCGTCGCTTGTCAGGTGAACGGGACCGCCCCCATGGCGTGCCCGTTCCGCCGTGCGGCTGGCGCTCGGGCTATCATGGCCCGGCCGTCACTCATGAGGAGGAGTGAGCGGGATGCTGGAAGTCCTCGCGAAACTGAGACCATCGATTCTGGGGATCGGCCTGCTGTTGGCGGCCGCTCCGGGGACGGCGCCGCTGGTTGGTCAGGCGGCGCCGGCATTCTCCCGGCGTGAGGCTATCGATAGTGCGTTAGCATGGAATCCCGCGCTGCTCGTGGCCCGGGAACAGGCGGATCAGGCGCGGGCCCGGTTGGTCCAGGCCACCGCCTTCCCCGATCCCTCGCTCAGCGCCGACTTTTCTGGACAATCGGGCTTGCTGCGTCCCGGTTCCCGCACCGGTGGCGACCTCGGCCTTGGCCTGACCCTCCCCTTCCCCAACAAGTTCCACCTGCGCGGCAATGTGAGTCGCGCGGACGTCGAATCAGCCGAGTTCTCCTACAGCCAGCTCGCTCAGCAGACCGCGTCCCAGACCGCCCAGGCCTACGATGCCCTGCTCGTAGCCCTGCAGCACCAGGCGGACCTGCTGGAGGGCAAGCGGCTCGCGGAGGATTTCCTCAGAAAGACCGAGGCGCGGCTCGACGCCGGGACCGCCGCGAAGATTGACGTGCTCAGGGCACGCGTCGACCTTGCCGCGGCGGAGAACGCCCTGCTGGCCAACGGCCGCGATATCGCGAATGCGCGGGCCGGGCTCAACCGCCTCCTCGGACGGGCCCTCGCCGCGCCGTTCACCCCCTCCGACTCACTGGTCGTCCCAGACGAGCTGCCGCCCCTTGATACGCTGCTGGTGCTCGCCGCGTCGGCCCGTCCGGAGCTGCTCAGTCTCGCCAGCCAGCAGGCAGGTGCGCGGGCCTCGACCACGCTCGCGAAGCAGTTCTGGCTGCCGGACCTCGGCCTGTTCGCCTCCAAGAACTACGCCTCGGGAAGCCCCTCGACCTTCACCACCGGCGTGGGGATCTCCGTCCCGCTGTTCTTCTGGAATCACCGCCGAGGCGAGGTAGCGGAGTCGGAGCATCACGAGCTCGAGCTCCGCGCGGCGTACCGGGATCTCGCGGCCCAGGTCGACCAGGATGTCCGGCTCACCTACGCCACCGCGGCGACGGCGATCGAACAGGCCCGGTACCTTCGCGACGCCCTGCTCCCTGAGGCGCGCCAGGCCTACCACATCACACTGGTCAGTTACGGGCTCGGGGGCTCTTCCGCTCTGGAAGTCCTCGATGCCCGCCGCACTTTGCTCGACGCCGAGAGTCAGTACGCCGATGCGCTCGGCGCGGCAAACGACGCCCGCGCCGACCTCCAACGTGCCACCGGCTCCCGGATGGGTCCCCTCGGAGACAGCCATGATCAGTAGCGCCCGAACCCTCCCCGTGCTCTGCGTGCTCCTCGTCCTGTCGTGTGGCCCCGGCTCCGCGCCTGAGCGCGACCAGAAGGGCCCGGTCCTTTCCGCCGACCAGCGCGCCAAGCTCCGGATCGACACCGTGGCGCCCTCGACCTTCCGGCCCAGCGTCGAGGTCACCGGGACCGTCGCTTTCGACGGCGACCGCAGCACCTCCCAGCTCTGTCCCATCTCGGGACCCGTGGCGCGGATCTTTGTCGAGCCGGGCGCCCGGGTGAACCGCGGCGACCCGCTCGCCGTGGTGTCATCGCCGGACTACGCGGCCGCTATTGCCGCATACCGGAAGGCGGAGGTGACGGCGGTGAATCTCGGACGGATTGCCGAAATGAACCAGAAGCTGTACGACAACGACGCCCTCTCGCGACGCGACCTGGAGCAGTCCCAGACCGACGCCGCCAGTGCCGTGGCCGACCGCGAGGCCGCACTCGAGCAGTTGCGCAGCCTCGGCATCGATTCCACAACGATCGACAACATCCGGGCCCATCGACCGGCGCCCTCCGCGCAGGGCGTCATTCGGGCTCCCATCGCCGGCGTCGTCGTCGAACGATTGATCACCCCCGGCCAGCTGCTCCAAGCGGGGGCGACGCCCTGCTTCACCATAGCGGCCCTCTCCACGGTGTGGGTCATGGCGAACGTCTTCGAGGCGGACCTGCCCTACGTCGCTCTGGGAGATTCCGTCCGGGTGCGCCTCACCGACGACTCCTCCGCGAGCTATCCCGGTGTCGTGACCTACGTCGGCGCGCTCGTCGATCCCAACACCCGGGCCACCGCGGTTCGCGTCCAGACCATCAACACCGGCGAGAGCCTGAAGCGCGACATGTTCGTGCGGGTCGTGATCCAGTCCCGGCGCCCTCGCACCGGCCTCTTGGTGCCATCGGCCGCGGTGCTGCGGGATGCGGAGAACCTGCCCTTCGTTTTCGTCGCCGTCGGCGATACCGGCTTTGTCCGGCGGGCGGTCACCCTCGGCTCGCATATCGGCGAGTCCTTCGAGATCCGCTCCGGGCTTTCGGCCGGTGAGCGGGTGATCACGGACGGCGGGCTGTTCCTGCAATTCGCGGAGAGCCAGTGAGCACCAACCCGCCACCGCTCGAGGGAGGAGAGCCGCGGACCGCGTCGGCGATCCACCGGATCGTCGCCTCCTCGTTGCGCCAGCGCTTCCTGGTTGGGCTCTTCGCTGCGCTGATCCTGGCGGTCGGGGCCTGGTCGTTTTCCCGGCTGCCGGTGGACGCCTATCCCGATCTCTCGCCGCCGATGGTGGAGATCATCGCTCAGTGGCCCGGCCACGCCGCGGAAGAGGTGGAGCGGCTGATCACGGTGCCAACCGAAATCGCGATGAACGGCGTCCCCCGGATGCGGATCATCCGTTCCATCTCGCTGTACGGGCTGTCCGACGTGCGGATGACGTTCGAGGAGGGCACCGACAACTACTTCGCGCGCCAGCAGGTCTTCGAACGGGTGCCGGACCTGGACCTGCCCGCTGGGGTCACGCCGTCGGTCTCCCCGCTGTTCTCCCCGTCCGGATTGGTCTATCGCTACGTCGTCGAAAGCCCCGACCGAAGCGCGATGGACCTCAAGATCATCAACGATTGGGTGATTGTCCGTCAGTACAAATCGGTTCCGGGCGTTGCCGACGACTCACCGCTGGGCGGAGAGACGATGGAGTATCAGGTGCTCCTCGATCCGGCCCGGCTGGCGGGTGCGGGACTGGCGGTGAGCGACGTCATGAACGCGCTGTCGGCCAACAACAGCAACGCCGGGGGTGGGTTCTACTCCGAGGGAGGACAGTTCTACTACATCCGGGGGCTGGGCCGGATCGTCACGACCGAGGACATCGGCAACATCGTCCTCGCCAATCGCAACGGCATCCCCGTGCTCGTGAAGGATGTGGGCCGCGTGGTGATCGGCCACGCCCCGCGGCTCGGTCAGTTCGGCTTCATGGACCAGAACGACGCCGTCGAAGGGGTCATCCTCCTCCGAACTGGAGAACAGGCCCAGACCGTGCTGCGGGGGGTGGAGGCGAAGACCGCCGAACTGAACGACAGCATCCTGCCGCACGATGTGCGTGTGCGCCCCTACTACGACCGCAGTGAACTCGTCGAGCTCACCACGCGCACGGTCGAGGAAAACTTGCTGCGTGGCATCGTGCTGGTCGTCGCGGTCCTGATCCTCTTCCTCTACGACGTGCGCTCCGGACTGATCGTCGCGGCCACGATTCCCCTGTCCCTGTTCTTCGCGTTCATCTGCCTCGACCTCAAGCACATCCCCGCCAACCT
>DASPUE010000180.1:0-2464 GCA_035623055.1 Gemmatimonadales bacterium | reverse complement strand
TACGGCTTGGCCCGGGACCAGGCCATCCGAGGGACCGGTGAGGGCGGTGGTGACCCCCTCGAGGCGCGCGATCGGAATCAACGGTGTGGCCGGATCGATCCCCTCCGCGACGTTGAAGGCGGCGTTCACTTCCCCAGATCGGTTGGCCTCGTTGGTGGCTTCCACCGAGCCGACCGTACTGAGACCGAGAGTGGTGTTCGCGTGAAAGAGGCCGGGGGTAATCCAGCGGCCCGTCGCCTCGACCCGCGTCGCTCCCGCCGGGATGGGAATGTCGGCCCCCACCGCGACGATGCTTCCGCCCTGGATCAGCACGGTCCCGTGCTCGATCCTGGGCCCGCTGATCGGATACACGGTTCCACCCGTGATCGCGGTTACCTGGGCCGATAGGCCGCTGGCGGTGAAGGCGCAGCACCCGAGAAGCAGGCGGAGGCTTCCGGTGCTCACTGTCCCACCCCGGGAGCGGTGATACCCAAGTCGAAATCGGTGGCCGGCTGGTGTGTGGGGTCATGTCGGTCATACACCAGCCATCCATCGTTGTAGACCTGATCGGCCTTGCTGTAGATCGAAAAGGGGTCGCCGGACCACAGCACCACGTCCGCCGCCTTCCCCGGTTCGAGGGTGCCGGTCACGGAGTCGATGCCGAGCGCCCACGCGGGATTGGCTGTGACCCAGCGGATGGCCTGCTCGCGTGAGATAGGGATGCCGGCCTCGCGACCAGCATACATCGCCTTCGCGGCCTCCTGGTTCAGGCGCTGGATGCCGATGGCGTCGTCCGAGTGAATGATGGTTTTGACCCCCGCCTGCTCCAGCAGAGCGGCGTTCTGGGGAACCGCATCGAACGATTCCATCTTGAAGCAGCACCAGTCGGCCCACACCGAAGCTGCGGTGCCTTTGCGGGCCAGAAGGTCCGCGATCTTGTAACCCTCGACCGCGTGGTGGAACGACCGAATCGCGAATCCGAATTCACTCGCGAGATCCAGCATCTGCGCCATCTCGTCGGCCCGGTAGCAGTGGTTGTGCACCAGGATATGGCCGCGGAGCACCTCGGCCAGCGTTTCCAGCTGCAGGTCCCGGTCTGGCGGCGGGCCTTTCCGATGTTGGAGCCACTCGTCCCATTTGCGGCGGTACGCCTCCGCACGGATGAACGCCTCCCGATAGCCGGCCATGTTGCCCATGCGGGTCGAGGGCCCCCGGGACTGGTAGACCCGCTTCGGGTTTTCACCACATGCCATCTTGAGCCCGTAGGGCGCACCCGGAAACTTCATCGCCTGAACTGTCCTCGACGGCACCAGGCGTAGGGTGGCGGACCGGCCGCCGATCAGGTTGGCGGAGCCAGGAAGGGCCTGAATGACCGTGACCCCTCCAGCGATCGCGAGCGGAATCTGCGGGTCTTGGGGCCAAAAGCTGTGCTCGGCCCATACCTGCGCGGTGACCGGGTTGGTTGCTTCATTGCCGTCGCTCTCGGCGAAGGTCCCGGGCGCGGCGTACACCCCGATATGACTGTGGGTGTCGATGATGCCGGGAGTTACGTACCGGCCGGAGCCATCGACCACGGTAGCATCCGCAGGGGGTGCGAGGTCCTGTCCGACGGCAACGACCTTACCATCCCGAAGCAGGATCGAAGCCCCCTTCAACTCGGGCCCCGCCGCGGTCAGGATGGTGGCGTTGCGGATGAGGACCGGCGGATTGGGGTGACGCTGGTAGGTCGAGGGGTACTGGGCCCGGTCCCAGCTACCGGTGATGGTTCCGTCGGCGTGGGAAGGCGCGGGTTGGGTTCCACCTGGCTGGACGTGTCCGGCGCAGGCGACCAGACCTAGCGCCGCGACGCCGGCGGACAACAGTCGCCGGGCCTGCTGCGGAGCCGCCCCGTCAGGGATTGAGAGCGACGAACTCAATGGGCGCATGTTCGAGCTCGATCTTGACCACGCGATGGGGTGCCGTACTGGTCACGTAGAACGAGAGTGGCTGCGGACCACCGGTGACATCGGCCCGGTAGCACTCGAACTCCCCGGCTGGAACTCTGATACGGGTCAGATCCGCGGCGGTAAGCGTGAGGGTCCGGATCCGGTTCTCTCCGGACGAGAAGACCTCGAATGTCCACCGGGTGTTCACGTCCCACTTGAGGAGAGGCAGGATCGCTTGCACCGCGTTGTCGTCGATGATGGTCTCGCTGACGGCGGTATCGATCGTGGTGGTCTTGGGTCCGCCGGCGGCGGGCACGGTGGCAGTTCCACGGACTCGTCCGCTGCCGTAGGCGATCTTGATGCTCGTATGCTGACCCTGAGCCGTGCCGTCCTGATCCAATCGGCGCATGTGGAGCGCAGTATCGAAAACGACCGAGGTGGTCTGGTTCAGGGCTGTGCCCAGGATGCTGCGCTCGAGGTAGACCAGGCTGTCGCCGCTACCGGAGAGGGAGGTCACCTGGAGTCCCACCGTCTTGCCTTCGGCGAGGATGGCCAGTGAG
>DASPUE010000179.1:0-2498 GCA_035623055.1 Gemmatimonadales bacterium | reverse complement strand
GCTCAGTTGGTTAGAGCAGTGGACTCATAATCCATAGGTCGCTGGTTCGAATCCAGCAGGGCCCACTTTCTCGCACGGTTCCCTAGTCCATGATCCGCTTCAACCACATCACCGGCAGCCTCGCTGGAACGACCTCCGAGTACGACAAGCGGTCGATCCGGGTGGGGACGAGCGGCGACTGTGACGTGCGCTACGACATCGACCGGGACGTCGAAGTCGGGCGCTATCACGCCGCCATCGTCCGGAAGGAGGACGCCTACCACGTCCTCGATCTGGGGCAGGCGGGCGGAGTGTGGGTCAACGGCGAGCGGGTGCAGAGCCAGCCGCTCCGGAGCGGCGACCGGGTGCGTTTTGGCGCCGAGGGGGGACCGGAGGCGGAGGTTGCCGTCGTGTTCGATCCGAACTACGACGCCGCCCGCGACGCCCAGGAGATGATCGAGGCCTTCAAGGGCCAGGGGACCCGGCGGGAAACCAAGGCACTCAAGCTGGTGGAGGCCGCGGCCGAGAAGGTCGCAGAGGAGCGGGCCAAGGCCGGCGGGGCCAAGTCCCGGCGGACGATGCAGGTCATGGCGGTCACGATGCACCAGGTCGGCGACCTCATGAAGCAGCAGACCCGCAAGCGCTGGGTGAAGATCGTGGCGGCCGTGTTGGCGGTGGCGGCGGTGATTATCGGCGGGCTCGGGGTGGTGATCTACAACAAGCAGAAGCAGATCGATTCGTTGCTCGATGCCAAGAGCCGTTTCGACCAGCAGATCCACGCGATTCAGGAGAAGATGGATGCCGAGCGGGATTCCGTGCGGCTGGCCCAGCTCGACCAGCAGCTGCAGGAAGTCACCGCGAATGCGGTACGGACCCTGGCGGACCTCGCTCGCACCGACAAGCAGAAGGCGGCGGAGGTCACCGCCAGCGGAGACGAGCTGGACCGGGAGATCCGGGCCATCCTCAAGCAGTTCGACGCCGAGACGTACGCGGTCCCGCCAATCTTCAAGGAACGCCTCGCCTACCACATCGACGAGCTGGTCAAGGCCGGGCCCACCACCCGCATCATCTATCGCCGGAAGGTTCGGTACTGGCCCCAGATCACCGCGGAGTTCAAGGCTCTCGAGTTGCCTGACGTCATGGCCTATGTGGCCTGGACCGAGTCGCAGTTCGACCCGATGGCGAAGAGCGCGGCCGGCGCGCGCGGCATGTGGCAGATGACTCGCACCACGGCGCAGAGCATGGGGCTCCGGGTGGATGGCGCCGTGGATCAGCGCACCAACGTCACCCTACAGACCCGGGCGGCCGCGAAGTACCTGGCGGGGCTGCTCGCCGAGTTCGGCGAGGATGCTTTCATGCTGGCGATGGCCAGCTACAACAAGGGGGAGAACGGGGTCCGCCGGGTGCTTCGTCAGGTGGCGCGGACTCCGGGCGGCTTCAAGAAGAGCCGCCGGGACTTCTGGCACCTCTACCGGCTGAAACTGTTGCCCGATGAGACCCGGGAATACGTGCCCAAGATCCTGGCCGCGGCCATCGTCTGCAGTAACCCTGACCGCTACGGGCTTACCAGTCCCGACTCGGCCTCCCCGCCGGCTCCGGCGGCTACCCCGCCGCCGACCGTCGCCCGCTGATGGCGACCTGGTTACGTCTGGATGACAGCATTGTCATGCACCCCTGTGAGTTCGGTCACTTCCGTCCAGTTTCTGCACGTGTAGGATTCGGGCACATTGCGCGGAGGCACACCCTTCCCCCGCGCGGTACAGTAAGGTCCCTTTGCTGGAGGTACCGGATGCGTCGCATCCTCTGGATTGTTCCGCTCGCGCTGGCGATGGCCTGCAATCAGCACAAGGAGGAGCTCGCCAAGGCGCTTGCCGACGCGCAGTCCCTCGCGGCGGAGAAGGACAGCCTGATCAGCGAGGTCCTGGAGACCTCGAAATTCGTCAACGGAGTGAATGAAGAGCTGGCCAAGGCGCGCACGGCCGTGGTGACGACCACCACCGGTGGCGACGCCGGGACTCCGGCCGAGCGGGACCGGGCGGCCCGGGCGGCCGCGCTGGAGCGGGTGACCGCTCTGGTCTCCCGCCTCAACGAGACCGAGCAGCGCCTGGAGCAGAGCTCACAGCGGGCCCGTTCGCTCTCCAACCGCAACACCACGCTGCTCCGCCAGATCGAGGAATACAAGGCAAGCGTCGACAGCCTGCAGGCCACCGCGCAGCGTACCGAGCGCGAGCTCCGCGGGGTGATCGACTCGCAGTCGGTCCAGATCGCGGGCCTCAATCAGCAGCTCGACACCGCGCGCACGGCGAACCAGGTGCTGACCACGCAGACCGTGGCCCTGCGGGACACCGTCGGTAACCTCACCCGCTACAAGAACACGGTGTTCTACATTGCCGGGACCGAGGAAGAGCTGCTGCAGAAGGGCGTCGTCGTGAAGGAGGGAAGGAAGTTCCTCTTCTTCGGCGGCAAGCAGCTCACGCCGGCCCGGAACCTCGATTCCTCGCTGTTTACGGCCGTGGACA
>DASPUE010000178.1:0-5825 GCA_035623055.1 Gemmatimonadales bacterium | reverse complement strand
ACCTCTATTGTTGTGCCTCGCAAGCAGCAGAAGCGGTGAGCGGTCAGCGGCGAGGAAGCCTTCGGAACGCGCTTCCCGCTCACTGCTCACCGCTTACCGTTCATTCACTTGGGTACGACGAGAATATCATGGCCATTATCGCCAGTGAAATGCGCCGCGGGATGTGTCTCCTCTTCGAGGGGGAGCCGGTCCGGGTGCTGGACTTCCATCACCACACTCCCGGCAATCTCCGCGCGATGGTGCAAGCCAAGCTCCGGAAACTTCGGACCGGCACCCAGTTCGAACACCGTTTCCGGTCGACCGATACGGTGGAGGTCGCCGACCTCGAAACTCACCAGCTCGAGTTCCTGTATGCCGGCGGCGACAGCTACCACTTTATGAACACCGAAAACTTCGACCAGCTCGAGATGAGCGAGGACGATCTCGGCGATGCCGCGAAGTGGGTCGCGCCGGGCATGAAGATCATGGCCGAGTTCTTCAACGGCCGTCCGATCGGGATTCAGCTGCCCAACGCGATGACCTTTGAGGTGGTCGAGACCAATCCGGTGATGAAGACCGCGACCAAGACTTCCTCGTTCAAGCCCGCCAAGCTGGACAATGGCGTGATGATCAACGTCCCCGAGTTCATCCAGACCGGCGAGAAGGTGCGGGTCAACCCGACCACCGGCGAGTACATCGACCGCGCCAAGTAGGCTGGACGCGGTCCCCCACCGACCCGAGGGGCCGGGGGCCGCCCTCGGGTAACGCCTGGTCCGGCTAGTTGGGCGGCGCGGGCACCCTTCCCGCTCCCTCAGTGGTCCCTTAGCTTAGAAGTACCTCTCCTCTAAGAGCCGAGTGGCAGCACAGCCGACCGCCTCCCCAAGTCAGGAACGCGCGGTCCTCCCCCGCGACGTGGCCATTTTTCTGCCATTGCTCGGGATCGCCCTCCACAAGTGTACCGCCTATCCCGACAAGCACCCGCTCCTGGTCTCCGCCGTCGATGCGGTGGCGAGCCACCTGCGTGTGGTGCTGGTCAACCGTCCCTTCCTGCTGATCGGCATCGCCCGGAATCAGCTGCTGGTCGAGGGACTGGCGACTGATCCCGACAATCCGGTGCTGCGAGAACTGGCGGCCCGGCTGCACCGCCACCAGCTCGGGGCGATCAAGATGGTTCCAGGTGCGGGCAAGGAGGAGCTGTACGAGGTGCTGCAGGTTCTGAGTCGGGACCCGCGGACCGCGCCGGTGGGGCTGGTGCTCCAGGATTTCGACAGCCGCTGGGATCACATCCGACTGTTGCCACCGGCCTACGATCGGCTGGAGTTGGCTGACGGAGGCCAGCGACTCGGCGAGCACGCCACCGGCGATACTGCGGCGGGCCGGCTGTGGCTGGGACTCGCGGCGGTGGCCCTCGTCAAGGAAGGCGCCCCGGAGCTGCTGAGCGATCCTCGCGCAGTGGCGCGGGCGCTCAACGAGCGACGGATCCGCGATCCCGGCCAGGCCAAGCAGGTCATCAACTACCTGCTCGGGCTATCTCGCGAGCTGCGTCTCTCCGCGGGTGCCGAGGCTGCGGCGATCAAGGATCGTCTGGCGCAACTGCTCAATCACATTACCCCGGATACGCTGCGAGAACTGGCGTCGGTGGGCGCCGACCTGGCGCAGCGCCGGCGGCTGGTGATGGACGCGGCGATGGTTCTCCCCGCTGGAGCGGTGCTGACCCTGCTCCATTCCGTGTCCGATCCGGACGTACAGGTCATGCCCCAGGCGATGGTCCGGTTGCTGACCAAGCTCGCCTTCCAGGCCGACAAGGGATCGCTCGCGATTCGGGAGGAGGCGGACCTCGCTCTCCGGGAAGCGGTGCGCCAGCTGGTGGATAAGTGGTCGCTGGAAGATCCGAACCCGGCTGCCTACACCCGAATCCTGGAGCGACTGTCGCGCAGTCCCATCGCGGCGATTCCCGCCGAGGAGGACCATCCCGCCGAGGCGATCCGGCTGGTGCAGATCTCGCTCGAGACCGACACCGTGGGCGAATCGGTGTGGAGTGCGCTCGAGGAGGTGGTGAACGTCGGGCTTGCCTCCGATGTGGTCAAGATGGTGGAGGATCCCAACGTCGCGGAGGACATTCAGGAACATTTCTGGGCCCATCTCGCGACGCCGGAGAACATGCGGATCCTGCTCGGCAACGAGCCCCGGGACACGCCGGTCGTGGAGATGCTGCTGGAGCGCATGGGCATGGCCGCGGCCGAGCCGATGCTGGAGAGTCTGGAAGTGGCGGACAACCGCACCATGCGGCGGCGGCTCCTGACTCGGCTCGGCAAGTTGGGGCCGGCGATCGGGCCCATGCTGATCGAACGGCTTCCGCCGTCCCCGTGGTATGTCCAGCGGAATCTGCTGGCGCTACTGGGAACCCTTCCTGAGATCCCCTCGGCGTTCACCCCGGCGCCGTACGCCGAAAACGACGATCCGCGGGTGCGGCGCGAGGCAGTGAAGCTCATGCTCCGGATCCCGGGTCAGCGTGACGAGGCGATTCTCGCCGCCCTCGGCGACGATGACGACGGCAACCTGCGGATCGGGCTGGTCGCCGCCCTGGAGGGGTGCCCGACAGCGGCTGTGCCGCGGCTTCTCGCGGTGCTCAACCACCCGCGTACCTCGCACGAGCTGCGCGCCCTCGCGATCCGCACCCTCGGAACCATTCGCTCTCCTGCCACCCGCGACTGGCTGGTAGCCCACGCCCTCACCAAGGGGGGATGGTTCAGGCGCCGCCGCCTGCTGCCGCGCACCCCAGAGCTCCTGGCCGTCGTGGACGCTCTTGCCCGCGGCTTCCCGAATGATCAGGGAGCCCAACAGGTGCTGCGCCTCGCCTCGGAGAGCAACGATCCGGCCATTCGCAAGGCGGCCGCCGGCCAAATGGAGGCCCATTGAGCGACCCGATCCGGTTCCTGACCTCACTCGGACAGGCGCTCTCCGCGACTGGCCTCTACCGGGAAGGCCATCCCGCGCGGGAACGGGCCGTCGATCAGGCCTGGGAGCAACTGGAAGGACTGCAACGGCTCGACCCCGCCCCCAACTTCTCGTTCCTCGAGGAAGAGGTCCTCTACCGGCAACAGGCGCTCCGCGACTTCAAGGCGTGGGACTGGGCTCGGCGTCTGGCCAAGGCGGGGGTCCAACGGGTCGAGTTCGATCGCGAAGTCACCCGCGACGAGCTGGCGGAGTTCCTGACGGACGTGCATCGCCGGGTGTCGGCGGGTGCCGCCGACGACACTAGCGAGCTCCGGCAAACGCGGCGCGCTGCCATCCGCTACGGGCAGATCAGCATTCGGGGGGCCTCGGCGGATATCGCGGTGGAGATTGCCGAAAGCATCACGGTTCCCTACACCCTGGACGACGAGATCGAAGCGGTCGCCTGGATCCACTCGGAAGTGCAGGAGTCGGACGATCTCCCGCTGGCCGAAGCCAACGCCGTGGTGCGGTCGCTCTCGCTGGCGATGCACAGCCAGAGCCGGATGCTGCTGCCACTACTGCAGCTGAAGACCTACGATCAGTACACCACTACCCACGCCACCAACGTCTCGGTGCTCTCGATGGCGCTCGCCGAGTACATCGGGCTCTCCCCGAAGGATGTGCGGGAGTTCGGTGTGGCGGGTCTGTTGCACGACCTCGGCAAGGTGCGAGTGCCCAAGGACATCCTGGTCAAGCCTGGGGCACTCACCGCCCAGGAGGTGGCGGTGCTGCGCAAGCACCCCGTGGACGGGGCCCGGCTGATTCTGGCTCGGGAGAAGAACCTGGACCTCGCCGCCACGGTGGCGTACGAGCACCACATCATGCTCAACGGCCAGGGGTATCCCCGGTTCCGCTACCATCGTGAGACCCACTTCGCGAGCCGACTGGTGCACCTCTGCGATGTGTTCGACGCCCTGTGCACGGCCCGCCCGTACCGGGAGGCCTGGGCGTCGGAGATGGCGCTCGCCTACCTCGAGGAGCGCTCGGGGACCGACTTCGAGCCGAAGCTGGCAGAGGCGTTTACGGGAATGATGCGGCTGTGGAGCCACCAGCGCGTCACGATCCCGACCGGGAGTGCGGCCGGGACCACGTCATCGACCCCCGCGGCGGCTCCGGCCCCGGCGGCAACCGCGACCCCAACTCCGGCACCAACCGCGACGCCAACCGCAGCGGCGGATGGCCCGGCCGCGACGGGAGCCGACTAGGGCCCTGCGGCGTCAGACGCGTCGCGAACCAACCTGGGAGCCGACCCCGGCACCCAGTCTACGCGGAACCTGTCCCCGTTCTGCACCAGGACCTGGCCGCGGCCCGTGACGGAGCCGCTGGCACTGAACTGCAACTGGGGATCGAGCGCGTAGACATCCACCGTCAGCCGGTAGTTGTGTATGCCCGCCCCGAATCGATCGACGGTGAGCGGCTCCGCCATCCGCATGTTGGACACGGTTCCCACCCGCTGCTCATCCAACCAGAGCACCACCTCGTTACCGTAGCTGCCCGAAGCGAGATTCGAAGCCAGCACCTCGAAGCGAACCGGCTCCGGTTCACCGCTGACCGGGCCGACCTCGACGCCAGTCTCCCCTCTGCCGTACACCACCGGCTCTCGTGGTCCGGGAAGGCAATCGAGAATCCGGGCGGCGCGTTGTGCCCCGGTCGGATGTTCCGCGTCAAACCGGAACGGCCCGAGGCGGGAGAAGAAGCGGAGGGCGGCCTCGGTCGCCTGCCGAGCCGTCGGCTCGGGCTGGCTTGCGGCGTAGCAATCGGCCTGGAGTTCCTGGTCACGGAGGGTCGAATCCCGTTCGGCGTCCGGCAGCTCGGCGAAGCGGGCGCGGGTATGGCGGTAGTAGATGTGCCCGTATTCGTGCGCGAGGAAGAAGCGCGTGAGCAGGGGACCGTACCGCCGCACCATCACCGGGTTGTAATAGATGACCGGATGCGGCAGGTCTACCGCAGCGACCGCGATGTCCCCGATGCTGTCCGATGCCACCTCCTCGACGCCGGGAAGGAGATGCAGCCCCTGGCTAAGCGCCGGGCGGGCACCGAACAAGGAGGCGAGCGTGAGCAACGGCAGCGGCCGGAGGGGGGACCTCATGGAGCCAATGTGGGAATCCGGGAGATGGACGGCAAGCCGGCCCGGGCCAGAGCAGCTACTTCGGCATGCAGCTCAGGATATTGCGAGCCCGCTCGCTACCGGTGGGGTGTTCCATGTCAAAACGGGCATCCCCCATCCGGGAGAAGAAGCGAACGGCGGCCAGAGTCGCGTCCCGGTGGGTCTCTCCCAACCGCCGGGCCGCCAGGCAGTCTGCTTCGAGCTCCTTGGCCTGGAGCAGGTGGTCCCGGATCCCGGGTCCGGCGCGCAGCGCGCTCGCCCGGGTGTGATGCAGAGCGATGTGCGCGTACTCATGAGCCATGAAGAAGGAGTCTAGGGCCGGGCTGAAGCGCCGCATCAACTCGGGGTTGTAGTAGATCACCGGCCGGAGCGAGTCGTACACCGCCACGGCGACGTCGCGCAGGGAGGCGTCGGGGATTTCCTTCACCACGGGCTGGGGGATGACCACGGCCACGTTGGCCGGCGCCGGACGACTCGCGCCCACCAGCGTCGCCAACCCAACCGCAGCGTTCCGCAGCCACCGTGGCATCCCCGCCCTCCTGTGTCCCGCCTGCAACGCCAACCCCTGAAAAGCCGGGCCCCCGCGTCCGAGCATCGAACGCGGGGGCCCAGATCCGGCTTTGTGCCAGCCGTCAGCCTCGCCGCGTCGTCCTCCGGGTGCGCGCGACCCCCCGGCCGTTAGGCCGGACGTACAGACTCCAGTTTCGCGCGGTCTTGCCGAGCATTTGCCTCACGTCTTGTA
>DASPUE010000177.1:0-3273 GCA_035623055.1 Gemmatimonadales bacterium | reverse complement strand
TGGTGGACTCCACATTCGTCACAGCCGACTCGATGTTTCCGATCCGCTTGGTGACTCACCTGCGGGCCGGCTCGACGCTCATCACCGTCTTCCAATCGGACACTGTCACACGCACCTGGCTACGTCCCGACAGCTCGGTCGAAGTCATACGGGTGGCCGTCGAGCAGCCGCCGGAGTGGGCGCGCGGCATGACTCTGGTGGGATGGGAAGAGTGGACAATGTTTCCGCTCTTGCCCTTGCAACGCGAATGGCGAGGGCACGTAGCGGTGATCGGCGTGGCCAACACGGGGCAGCTCGTGACGCGCTTCTGGGCCTATCGGGTCACTGGAGAAGACCGCGTCACGGTTCCGGCCGGGACCTTCGAGTGTTGGACCGTGCAGTACGAGCCTGCCGTTGGCGAGGAGTCATGGGATTACACCTTCTGGATCGACAAGCGGACGGGGTGGGTCGTAAAGGCTGGATCTCCCAGTGACCGGTGGGGGCGGGAGCAGGTGCTCGTGTCCTTCGAGCCTTGGTGACTCTCGGAGATAATCGCCATTCCGGTGACGTGCCGGACATAGCTGGCTAGTTTTGGTGGAAGCGCGTTGCTTTCTCCAATCCCGACGACACGTCATGCGGACCTTCCAGGCAGCCCTCGCTCTTTTCGTCTTGGCTAGCGGCCCCCTCGCCGCCCAGTCCAACGCCGACCGCATCGCCAACGACCATTACACCCGATCCCACGACTACGACCTGCTGCACCAGCGGATCGAGGTCCGGGACTTCAACTGGGATAGCCTGAGCTTCGAGGGGCGAGTAACCCTACGCCTGCGGGCGCTCCGGCCGGCCTTCGATTCGGTCGTCCTGGATGCGGGCAAGCTGCTCGACATCGTCGCGATCCGGCCCGAGCGGGGCCAGGGTGTGCTCGGCTTCTCGCGTGCCGGCGACACGCTGGTAGTGCGGTTGCAGCGGGCGCTCCACATGGGGGACAGCACAGCGTTCACCATCCAGTATCACGGCCGGGTGAAGAATGGCCATGGTCTCACGTTCATCGACGCCGACAGCGGCCCGCCGGCACGCCCGCGCCAGATCTGGAGCCAGGGCGAGGACGACAATAATCACGACTGGTTTCCCACCTACGATTTCCCTAACGACAAGATGACCTGGGAGTTGGTCGCGACGGTGCCCAAGGGGTATGCCGCGATCTCCAACGGGAGCCTCACCCTCGATCAGTCCAATCGTGACGGGACTCGCACCATGGGCTGGCGCCAGGACCGCCCGTCCGCGACGTATCTCGTCTCGCTGATCGTGGCGCCGCTGGTCAAGGTCACGGACCATTGGCGGAAGGTCCCGGTCGACTACTACGTCTATCGCGCCGACAGCGCGCGGGCCCGGCCGCTTTTTCGGGTGACTCCCGACATGATCGAGGTCTACTCCCGGCTGACCGGCACCGACTACCCGAGGGCCAAGTATGCGCAGACCACGGTGGCGGACTTCTTCGGCGGCATGGAGAATGTGAGCGCGACGACGCTGGTGGATTGGCTGCCGGATGCCCGCGCCTACGCCGATCGCCCATGGTACCAGTACATCCTGATTCCGCACGAACTGGCGCACCAGTGGTTCGGGGACCTCGTCACCACCGCCAACTGGGCCAACATGTGGCTCAACGAGGGCTTCGCCGAGTTCATGCCCGGCCAGTACTGGGCCGTGAAGAATGGAGCACACGCGGAGGACGACTACTACCTCGACGAGTACGAGCAGTTCCTCGGGATCGACCGGGAGCGCCGCATGCCGCTGGCCTCCCTGGGCTCGAACAACATCTATCCCAAGGGCGCGCTGGTCCTGCGGATGCTGCTCAAGTACCTGGGACCCGATCGGTTCTGGGCCGGCATCAACCGTTACCTCCGGGACCACGCCTACGATGTGGCTACCAGCGACGATCTGCGGCAGGCGTTCCTCGCCGCCACCGGCGAGAACCTGGACTGGTTCTGGGATCAGTGGGTGTATCAGGCCGGATATCCCGAATTCTCCGTGCAGGCCGCCTGGGACTCGGCTGGTGGAACGTTGAACCTGACGGTCCGGCAGGAACAGCAGGATACGCTTGCCGCCGACAGCACCGGACTCCGATTCACGGTGCCGGACGTGTTTCACATGCCGATGACCGTGCGTGTCGGAACCAGCACGGGCGATGTGGTGTTCCGGACGCGCCTCGAGTCGAAAGAGCAGACGCTCCAGATCCCGGGGATCACCACCCCTCCGACCATGGTGATCTTTGACGACGGCAATACCATCCTTAAGCGCCTGAGCTTTCCTGAGCCCACCGAGTGGCTCGCCGAGCAACTGCGACGTGATCCCGATCTGTGGAACCGCGCCTGGGTCATCGCGCAGCTGGCGGAGCGGAAGGACGACCCGACGGCCCTCGAGGCGCTCGGCACGGCGGCGACCGGCAGCGACTACTTCCTCACTCGCTCGCAGGCCGCTCGCGCGCTGGCCGCCTTCGATGATCCCAAGGCCGCCTCAGCGTTGCTCGCGGCCCTCCGGGACAGCTCCGCCCAGGTCCGGGTCGCGGCGGCGCAGGCGCTCGGAGGCTTCGGGACGGACCCTGTGGTGGCGGCGATTCGCACCGCTTGGCAGCGCGATACCAGTTACGCGGTTCGCGCCGCCGCGCTCGGCACGCTCGCCCGGCTCGACCAGGGCAATGCCAAGGAGCTGATCCGGGAAGGCCTTCGGACGCCGTCCTATCGCGACGTCGTCCAGGATGCAGCGCTGGTCGCGATCTTTCAGGCAGGCGATACCACGATGCTCGACGATGTCGATGGGGTGATGGGGGTGGCGCCCAACGCGCCGTTCGTTCTGGCCGCGTTCGCGGGGCGGGGCAACCAGCGCGCTCTCTCCCTGCTGGAGGGTCACCTGACCGCGCCCCGCGTAGTGATTCGCAAGCGGGTGCTGGAGGCGTTCAGGTTTGCGATGCCGCCGGCGCTGGCACGGGAACGGCTGACGGTGAAGCTGGCGGAGGTGCAGGATCCGCGAGTCCGGGAGGAGATCGCGGAGGCGCTGGGGCGGATCAAGCCCTGAGGGAAACTAGGGGAGCAACCATCCCGCGACCTCTTTCACCGCCTCCGCGCTGCGAACCGGATCACTGAGCTGCGGTACCGTGACGATCGGGATGTTCTCGGCCAACCGGAGCAGGACGCCGGCATTGGTGCGAGTGCTTTCATCCGGCGTACCGACCTGGTTCAATACTACCCCGAGCAGAGGGACCCGCTCCGCCTGCAACACCCGAATGGCGAGGAGCGT
>DASPUE010000176.1:0-7799 GCA_035623055.1 Gemmatimonadales bacterium | reverse complement strand
CCGCTCGAGGTGGAGCTGGCGGAGCAGCTCCGTGCCCTCTTGCCCGGGGCCGAGTCGGTCCGGTTCAGCAAGACCGGCGCGGACGTCACCAGCGCCGCGATCCGGCTGGCGCGAGCGTACACCGGGCGGTCGCGGGTGCTCTGCTGCGGGTATCACGGCTGGCACGACTGGTACATCGCGGTCACCGACCGCCATCGCGGGATTCCCGAGGCGACCGCCGAGCTGAGCCACACCTTCGGGTACAACGATCTCCCCTCCTTCGATGAGGCGCTCGACGGCGACGTGGCGGCGGTGATCCTCGAGCCGGTGACCTTCGAGGAGCCTCAGGGTGGATTTCTGGAGTATCTGCGGGAGCGCTGCAGGGCCAACGGGACGCTGCTGATCTTCGACGAGATGTGGACCGGCTTTCGGCTGGCACTGGGCGGGGCCGCGGCCCACTACGGGATTACCCCGGACCTCGCGACCTATTCCAAGGCCGTCGCGAACGGAATGCCGCTGGCCGTGCTCGCCGGCCGTGCCGACGTGATGTCGCTGCTCGATCGAGATGTGTTCTTCTACACCACCTTCGGGGGCGAGGCGCTGTCGCTGGCGGCGGCGGCCGCGACCCTGCGGGAGCTGGAGCGCCTCCAGGTGCCGGCCCGGCTCGCCGAGGTGGGTTCGCGCATCCGTGAGGGCATCACTCGGCTCGCGGTCGGCCACGGGGCGGACGGCTTCGTGCGGGTGATCGGCCCCGCCTGTCGCACCCAGGTGGTGTTCGATCCTTCAGCCGGGCCGCCGCTCGAGCTCAAGTCCCTGGCCCAGCAGGAGCTGATCCGACGCGGCGTGCTCTGGTCGGGCACCCATAATGTCTGCTACGCCCTCACCGACGCCGATGCCGACTACCTGCTCGGGGCGTGGGACGAGGTCCTGCAGATTCTCGCCGCGGCCGTCACCGGGGGCCAGGTGCGTCAGTCGCTTCGCGGGGAGCCCGTCGAACCGGTCTTTCGCCGTACCTCGAACTTCAATCTGAAGCCGCGAGCGGCGGCCAGCGCGACGTGAACGCCCCCCTCGCGGAACGAGTCGCCGTGGTCACGGGAGCCGCCGGACTCCTCGGGCGCCAGCATGTGGCTGCACTCGCGGAGGCCGGTGCCGTCGTCGTGGCGGTGGATGTCGATGCCGCGAGGCTCAAGTCCGGACCGTGGCTGCCGCGAGGGAAGGAGGGCTGTGTCGTCACCCACACGGTCGATGTGACCGATCCCGCGAGCCTCACGGCCCTCCTCGGCTACGTCCTGGAGCGATTCGATCGTCTCGACGTGCTGGTCAATAATGCCGCCATCGACGACAAGGTCGAGGCCCCCGCGCTCAGCGGCGAGTCCGCGCGTTTCGAGCAGTACCCGCTCGAGCAGTGGCGCCGGGTGCTCGACGTGAATGTCACCGGAGTCTTCCTTCCCTCGCAGATCCTGGGCGGGGAGATGGCCCGGCGTGGGGGCGGCAGCATTGTGAACGTCGCCTCGACCTACGGACTCGTGGGTCCCGACCCCGCGCTGTACCAGCGCGCCGATGGCTCCCGCCCGTTCGTCAAGTCACCCGCCTATCCGGCAAGCAAGGGGGCGGTGCTGGCGCTGACCCGATACCTGGCCGCCTACTGGGGCGCGGCGCAGGTGCGGGTGAACGCGCTCGCGCCAGGGGGCGTTCAGAATGGGCAAGACCCGGCCTTCCTCGAGAACTACGCGAGGCGCACGCCGCTCGGCCGCATGGCGGCGCCGGAGGACTACCAGGGTGCGCTGCTCTTCCTGGCCAGTGACGCCTCCCGCTACATGACCGGGGCCACCCTGGTGGTGGACGGGGGCTTCACCGCCTGGTGAGCGAGTGATCCGTCCGGAAGAGCTGACCACCGATCAGCGGGAGCGCATCGGCGCCATTCGCGCGGTCCTGACCGACTGCGATGGGGTACTGACCGACGCGGGGATCTACTACTCGATGGACGGCGAAGAGCTGCGCCGCTTTTCTGTGCGCGACGGAATGGGGGTCGAGCGACTGCGGGCGGTGGCCCGGATCGAGACCATCATCGTGACGCGGGAGAACTCGGGAATGATCGCTCGCCGAGGCGAGAAGCTGAGGGTCGAGGTCCTTTTGGGGGCGCGGGACAAGCTGCCGCACGTGCGGGAGCTGCTGGCCAAGCGCAGCCTCACCCTGGCCCAGTGCGCCTACATCGGCGACGACGTGAACGATCTGGAGCTGCTCCGGGCGGTGGGACTCTCCGCCTGTCCGGCCGACGCGGAACCAGAGGTGCGGCAATCGGTGCAACTCGTCTGTGGGCGTCCGGGCGGGCACGGCGCGTTCCGGGAGCTGGCGGAACTCATTCTCGCGGTCCAATCCACTACCTGAATCTGGGCTCGATCTTCCAAGGGAGACGTCCATGCAGCTCATCCCCGCGCTCCGCAAGCGAAGACTCCGCCTCGGTCACCACGTCCTGGCGGACGATGAGACCACGTATGTCATCGCCGAGATCGGCATCAATCACAACGGATCCCTGGACATCGCCCGGCGGTTGATCGATGGAGCCGCGGCAGCGGGCTGTCAGTGCGTGAAGTTCCAGAAGCGAACCCCGGAGCTGTGCGTGCCGCCGGAGCAGCGGGCCATGGAGCGCGACACCCCGTGGGGCCGCATGACCTACCTGGATTACCGCTACAAGGTCGAGTTCGGGCTGAAAGAGTATGCCGCGATCGACCGGCACTGCCGTGAGGCTGGCATCGCCTGGACCGCGTCCTGCTGGGATGAGCCATCGGTGGACTTCATCGATCAGTTCGAGGTGCCGTTCTACAAGGCCGCCTCTGCCTGCCTCACCGATCATGCCCTGCTGCGGCGCATGCGCGGAACCGGGCGGCCGGTCATGATCTCCACCGGGATGTCCACGCTGGCGGAGATCCGGGCGGCGGTGCGGGCCGTGGGGACGCAGCGCCTGCTCATCGCGCACTCCACCTCGACCTATCCCTGCGCTCCATCCGAGCTCAATCTCCGGATGATCACCACTCTGCGGCAGCTTTTCCCCGGGGTCCCCATCGGCTACTCGGGGCACGAGATCGAGCTGGGCACCACGGTGGCCGCGGTGGGCCTGGGGGCGATGTTCGTGGAACGGCACCTCACCCTCGACCCGAAGATGTGGGGCTCGGATCAGGCGGCGTCGCTGGACGTCGCTCGGCTCACCGAGCTCGTCTCCCAGATCCGGCTCATCTCCGAGGCGCTGGGCACCGGGGTGAAGGAGGTCTATGAGAGCGAGCGGAGCGCCTTGCAGCGGCTGCGGCGGGTGATCACGCCACCGGCTCCCGATTTCCGGATCGCCGCCTTCCGATGACCGGGGCGGAGGCGTGGAGCTTCGCGGCCATCGGCGTCGCGGCGGGGACCTTCATGGTGCTGGAACGGCGCTTTCCCTACAACGCCGGCCAGAGCCTGTTCCGCACCGGTTTCTGGAACGATCTGGTGCTCTATTGCTTCGTCCAGAGCTATGTGCTGGGGGTGATCATCGGACGCATCATCATGCTGATCGATCACCACACTGGATGGTCGCGGCTACATGTGGTCTCAGGCTGGCCGGTGCTCGGGCAGCTGGTCTTCTTCATCGTGCTCCACGACCTCTACATCTACCTGTTCCATCGGCTGCAGCATCGGTCGCGCTTCCTCTGGCGCTTCCACGAGGCGCACCACTCGGTGGAGAATGTCGACTGGCTCTCGGGAGTACGCTCCCACGCGCTCGAGATTCTGGTCAACCAGACCATCGAATTCGCGCCCATTGTCCTCCTCGGCGCCGCGCCTGAGGTCGCCGTCTTCAAGGGTGCGATCAGCGCCATCTGGGGCATGTTCATTCATTCCAACCTGGATGTCCGTCTAGGTTGGTGGCAATACATCATCAACGGTCCGGAGATGCACCGGTGGCACCACGCCACCGACCCCGCCGCCCACAATCGCAACTTCTCCACCAAGCTGGCGTTCTGGGATTGGCTGTTCGGCACGGCATACTTCCCGCCGCGCACGGAGAAGGCGGAGGGATACGGCCTCGGTGAGGCCAGCTTCCCGGAGGAATTTCCGGCTGGCTACTTCGTCCAGCAGGCGCTGGCCTTCCGGCCCATGCCCGCGCCGGAGGAGAGCTCGTCGTGAGGGCCTGGGCGTTCGTCGTGGTATCGGCCCTGCTGCAGGTCGGATGGCTGGAGAGCCTGCGTCGGACCGAGGGATTCCGCCGGGTGATTCCTCTCGTCTGGTATCTGCTGTTCGGCGCCAGCTCGACCTACGCGCTGTCCCGGTCTCTGGAATCGCTTCCCTTGAGCACCGCGTACGCGGCGTGGACCGCGCTTTCGGTCGCCGGCTCGGTGGTGTTCGACCGGGCGATCGGGCGCGGTCCCATCGGCAGCGCCCGGCTGGCCTGCATTCTGGTGATCGTAGGGGCGACCGCCTGCCTCCGGTTGATTCCCGAGCGGCCCTGAGCGGGGAGAGCAAGGATGCTGACAGCCGTGGTGAGTATGCTCCTGACCACACAACCCGTACAGGCAGAGAGCCTCGAGGTCACCGTCGACTCGGGCCGCCATGAAGTGGTGCTCACCGTGGGCCCGTTTCGCGTGCCGGCCATGTCGATGGATCATGACATGATGGGACACGACATGATGGACCACGGCATGGCCCACGATTCCCCGCTGGCCCGCTTCGATTGGCCAGTCGAGGGATGGCTGCGCGGCTTTCGCATCGAGGTCCTCGACAGCCTCGGCCGGCCCGCCGCGCGGCGACTGCTGCATCATCTCATCGTGATCAACTTCGCGCGGCGGCAGTTGCTCTATCCAGCGTATGAGCGGGTGCTCGGGGCCGGCGCCGAAACGGCTGACGTCATGCTGCCGAAGACTGTGGGGATTCCAGTGCGGAGCGGTATGCCCTTCGGGCTCTATGCCGGATGGCACAACGAGAGCGGCGCCGACCTGGACGGCATCCGGCTCCGCCTGACCGTGGCGTGGATGCCCCGTAACCAGAATCCGCCGCCGGTCGATGTCTTGCCCTTCTATGCCGACGTGAACCTGGACATTGGAGGCAGTAACACCTTCGATATCCCTCCCGGCCGAAGTGCCAAGAGCTACGCCTTCACCGTGCCCGTCAGCGGCCGGTTGCTGGGGGTTGGCGGGCACCTGCACGATCTCGGAGAGTCGGTGCGCCTCGAGGAGGATTCGACCAGCCGGGTCCTTACCGAACTCCGCGCACGTCGAGACTCGGCGGGCCACGTCGAAGGTCTGGAGCGGCGGCTCTTCGGAGTGAGTGGAGCGGGATTGCGGCTCCGGGCCGGGCGTGGGTATCGGGTCGTAGGGTTGTACGACAATCCCTCGGGCGAGACCCGAAGGCGAGGCGCCATGGCGAGTATGGTCGGACTCTTCGCGCCCGATCGCCTGGATCGCTGGCCCGCGCTCGATCCCGACTCTCCAGAGCTGGCGCGGGACCTGGCAGCGCTCTCCCCGCCTCCCGCCGAGGCCAGAGCTCCCTAGGCGGCGCGATCGTCGGGCTCGGCGGTGGCCACTCGGCGATAGTCCTCGATCAGCCGGTCGAAGATCGGCCCCCATCCGCGGCACTCCGCAGTGGCGCGAGCGCCTTCGGCGAGACTGTTCCGGAGCGATCGGTCCTCGAGCAGCCTTGCGAGCGCTTCGGCAAACGCCACGTGATTCCCCGGCGGCGTGAGCAGGGCGTTCTGGTGATGGCGGGCGAAGTCGGTCACCCCGCCGGCCTCCACCGCCACACAGGCGAGCCCGGAGGCCATCCCTTCCAGCAGCACGTTGCCGAAGGTCTCCGTGACTGAGGGAAAGGCCAGCACATCCGCCGAGGCGTAGGCCACGCTCAAGTCGAAGCCTCGCAGGAGCCCGATCAATTCCACCCCCGGGAGCCTCCGCCGCCGGATTGCCTCCGTCATTGCCCCGCTACCGACGAACAGCAATCGCGCCCGCGCGCTCCGCTGCTGGAGTTTCTCCCACGCCTCCAGCAGCGCGTCGATGCCCTTCTCCGGAGCCAACCGTCCCACGTAGAGCACCAGCGGGTCCTCCGGTCCGATTCCCAGCCGCGCCCGGAACTCGGTGGAGCGGTGCCGCGGGGTGAAGAGCGCGGTGTCGACTCCGCGGGTCCAGATCGCCGTGTGCGAGACCCCGCGTGAGCGCAGATGCTGTTCGTAACGCGTCGAGGGACAGAGGACCAGCTCGGCATTTCGGTAGAACCACCGGAGATAGGCCCAGCCCGGCGGCACCGCCCAGTCGAGCCCATAGCGGGACGCGTAGCGCTCGTAGTCGGTATGGGCCGAGGCGATGATGGGGAGTTGCAGGTCGCGCGCGCCCCGCAGGCCGGCGTAACCCATGGGGAACTCGGTCGCCAGGTGCACGAGGTCGGGGCTGAAGCGCTCGAGATCGCGCCGGATGTCGAGCCGGTCGGGGGAGGCCCACTGGACCTCGGGCGAGATCCACAGAGGTCCGCTGGGCGAGCGGTGGACCTCAGGACGATCCGACGCTCCCGGCGGGGGTGGGTAGGTGGCACAATAGACCCGTGCCTCATGCCCGCGCTCGAGCAGGGCCTGCGTCAGCCGCTGCAGCGTGAGAGACACGCCACTGACCATCGGCCAGTACACCTCGCTGAAGATCGCGATCCGCATCACGCCTCCACCGGCGGCCGCACCACGGCGGTCACGGCCGGGAGAACGAAGCTGTGGAGGATCAGGGCTACGATCACGCCGCTCAGGGCGTCCAGCGCATAGTGGTTCTGGGTGTAGACGGTTGCCGCGGGGATCGCGGCTGCCATGAGCAGTGAGGGAACGCGAAGCCATCGAGGCCCGCATTCCCACGCGGCCCATGCCAGGGAGATCGCTCCCACCACATGTGAGCTGGGAAAGGCGGTTCCCAGGGAATCGCCGGCGGTCCGGATGGCCGCGTTGATCGCGGTGAAGCTGCCCGGCGTGAGCGTGGCGATGGAGGCGGGAAAGGCGTCCCGGGGGCCCTCGACCGGGAACAGCAGGTATATCAGGAAGCAACCGAGGTACCCGACGGCGAGGCGGAGCACCATACGCTGGATCCCCGTCCGGGAGTTGCCGAGCAGGACCAGCAGGGGGACTCCGACCAGCAGGACGTAGTAGGTGAAATACACACCGTTCATGGCCTCCATGATCCATGGTGCCGGAAGCAGGCGGACCCAGAGTTCATGCGGGTGCTGTCCGAAGAGAGCCAGCTCGATCCGCGAGATCAGCAGGTCGTTGGGGAGATCCGCGATGTATCGATGCCGGATTCCGAGTTCGTTCCAGACGCCACCGATGAGGGCCAGCGGGTACAGCTCCCCGAGATGCATCAGGGAGGGCAGCCGGTACTGACGCCACCCTGGAACACACCAGAGCAGTCCCGCCAGTAGCAGGTGGCCGAGGAGAAACCAGATGGCGATGGAGGTAGTGCGGCAGAGAGGCAACCAGCTGAAGGCGAGAACGACGTTGAAGCAGCTGACCCATCGGTCGACGGGCATGGCGCCCAGGGTACGGGCGGGTGCGGGCTCGGTCAGATCGGGTTCCTCCGTGGAGGTTGTTCCAATTCTCGCCGGTAATGTCTCGATTACTTCGATTTTCGGTTGGGATTGAGTAGCGCTCTGATGGGGGATTGGCGACGGCTAGCGGCGCATCGCCAGGGCTTGGTCGTCGCGGCTGGCTCGCAGCCGTGACCCGGTCTTGACTTTTCGAGGCCAGTGTTGAAATATCAGCACCGAAGCGCCGCCCGGGTTGGGCGGCAGGGACCCGAACCCCGAGGACCGTCCGGCCATGCCCAGGCGTCCCC
>DASPUE010000175.1:0-2346 GCA_035623055.1 Gemmatimonadales bacterium | reverse complement strand
GGACTGTCCCCTGCAGGCGGGCGCGCGCCACCCCCTGCTCCTCCCCCACGACCACGTACATCGAGCAGCATGGCGGCGGTGGCATTGATCGTCATCGAGGTCGAGACCCGATCGAGCGGGATCTCCCGGAAGAGATCGTGCATGTCCTCGACAGTATCTATCGCAACGCCGACCCGTCCCACCTCCCCCTGGGCCATCGGGTGGTCCGAGTCGTAGCCCATCTGGGTCGGTAGATCGAAGGCGACCGACAACCCGCTCTGCCCCGCAGCGAGCAGGTGCCGGAACCGAAGGTTCGTCTCTTCGGCGGTCCCGAACCCGGCGTATTGCCGCATCGTCCAGAGCCGCTCTGTATACATCGCGGGATAAACGCCCCGGGTAAACGGAAACTGCCCCGGCTCCCCCAGGTCCTTCCCGGGGTCGCCCTTCCAGTCCTCCGGCCCGTATGCGGTTCTGGGCTTGTCAGGCATCCGGTGTGTCATCGGGAGGTCGGCGTCGCGCGCGGGTGCTGGCGGCCAACGCCCAGCTCACGCCTCACCCTGCTTGCGCAGGGTATCGGCCACATAGCCCACATCCTCCCGCGACCCGATGACCAGCGGAGTGCGCTGGTGCAGATCAGTCGGAACGATGTCGAGGATTCGCCGCGAGCCATCCGTGGCGGACCCGCCGGCCTGCTCGGCGATGAAGGCCATGGGGGAACATTCGTACAGCAGCCGCAGCTTGCCGCGGGGATTCTTGGTGTCGGCGGGATACATGAAGATGCCACCGGCGAGGAGATTGCGATGGAAATCGGCGACCAGGGACCCGATGTAGCGGCTGTTCTTGCCCTTGATTTCGTCCGGCCGGTCCCCGTGAAAGCCGCGCACCGCCCACTGCGTCCCCTTGCTCCAGCGCGCGAAATTCGACTCATTGACACTGTAGTACTTGCCCACCCGCGGCGTCACGATCCCCGGATGTGAGAGCAGGAATTCCCCGATCGATGGATCCAGGGTGAACCCTGCCACGCCCTGGCCGGTGGAATAGATGAGCATGGTGCTCGAGCCGTAGATCACATAGCCGGCCGCCACCTGCTTGCACCCTGGCTGCAGTACGTCCCCCAGGCTGCCCCGCCCCTCCTGGCTCACCCGCCGGTAGATACTGAAGATGGTGCCCACCGCGCCGTTCACGTCGATATTGCTCGAGCCATCGAGCGGGTCATACAGGACGGCATACTTTCCGGCCGGGTACTGGTCGGGGACCTGAATGATGGTCTCATCCTCCTCGGACGCCATCACGCACACCCGCCCCGTGTGATTCAGGGCGTTGGTCATGGTCTCGTTGGCGAAGACGTCGAGCTTCTGCTGCTCCTCCCCCTGCACGTTGGTGGCCCCCGCACTGCCGAGAATGTTGACCAATCCGGCGCGCCGGATGTTGGCCGCGATGATCTTGGCGGCCAGCGCGATGTCATACAGCAGATTGGAGAGTTCCCCGGTCGCTTCGGGGTACTTCTCCTCCTGGTCCAGGATGAACCGCTCGATGGTGATGACGCGGGTGTTGGGAAGCATGAGGTCCTTGGACTCAGGGCCGGGGGCGGAGAGAGGTGGTTTCCTCGCGGTGCCGTGCGGACATGGTCATCGTCGTTCCATCGGTGGTGACGGTGATGGTGCCAAGCTCGTCGGTGCGCCAGACGCCAATCCCGTGCCGGGAAAGGCGCTCCAGGACCTCCGGATGGGGATGGCCGTATCGGTTCCCCCTCCCGGAGCTGATGATCGCCGCTCGCGGGGCGATCTCCGCCAGCAACCCTTCCCCCGAGGCGGATCGGGAGCCGTGGTGTCCCACCTTGAGCAGGTCGACCTTTCCGATCCGCCCGGCGAGTCGCGTCTCGGCGTGCAGCCCGGCATCCCCAGGAAAGAGCGCCCGGAACGCCCCGAACTCGACCAGAAGCACCACGGAATCCTCGTTCAGGTCGAGCCGCCACTCCGCCCACATGGTGTCGGGATGCAGGAGGGTGAACCGCACGCCGTCCAACTCGAACCGCATGCCATCGCGCGCGGCCAACCAGGGGATTCCCATGCCGTCGACCTGATCGAGGAGCCCGGTGTACAGGGGATCCGCAACCAGTTCCGCCGGCTCCAGCAACCGGCCGGCGGGATAGCGCTCCAGCAAGGCGGACAGGCCGCCCAGATGATCGGCGTGCGCGTGAGAAATGATGGCAACGGAGACGCCCGCGGCACGGTGCCGAGCGAGGAATGGCGCCACCACCCGGCGGCCGGCGTCGTCGCGGTCGGTGCGGGGACCGGCATCCACGAGGACCCAGTGCCCCGCCGGCGTTCGGAGCAACGCGGCATCGCCTTGACCAACGTCGAGAAA
>DASPUE010000174.1:0-5247 GCA_035623055.1 Gemmatimonadales bacterium | reverse complement strand
GGTGGGTGGGGAAGACGTACTTGAATCCGAAGATGTCCTGGACGGCCTGCTCGAATCGATAGAAGGAAGGGCTGCCGGCGTAGGACTCGTCGCCCCGCATCATACCGGCCCACTGCTCGCTGCTCATGGCGGAGGTCCCGCTGTCGGTGAGCAGGTCGATGAGGACATCGGTCGAGCGGAGCAGAAAGACGTTGTAGGCGGCCTCGCCGAGCCAGGTCTCGCGCTCCGCCCTGGTGGTCATGCGAATGGGCTCGACGGACTTGATGCGAAAGGGCTCGATGATGGTCTTCATGGATGGGGAATATGCCCTGTCAGGGCGCCCGGCTCCATATTCCCCCGATGACCAACCCGGAAGGGCCGTCGGTCGCCGTGATCGGCGGCGGCGCGGCGGGGCTGATGGCCGCGATCCACGCGGCTCGCGCTGGTGCACGGGTGCGCCTGCTGGAGCGCACGCCGGATGGCGGTCGCAAGATCCTCATCAGCGGCGGTGGCCGCTGCAATGTTCTCCCGTCGGCGCTGGACCCCGCGCGGTTCGTCAGCGAATCGGCTCCACACCTGGTGCGCCGCCTGCTCGCGAGCTGGCCGCTGGCCGGGGAGCGCGCCTTCTTCGAGGGTGACCTCGGGATCCCGCTCAAATGCGAGGAGGAATCGGGGAAGCTGTTTCCCGTCTCCGATCGCGCCCGTGATGTCCGGGACGGGCTGGTCGCCTCGGCCCGTGCGGCCGGGGTCGAGCTCGCCTTCAGCCATCTGGTCACGGGTCTCGAGCGGGAGGGCGAGCGGTGGCGGGTGGAAATCGCGGATCGGGAACCGCTCTTGGTTCGCGCCGTCATCATCGGCACCGGGGGTCTCTCGGTCCCGGCGACCGGGAGCGAGGGTTGGGGATTGGCACTGGCGCGCCGGCTGGGCCACACCGTGCACCCGACTTACCCGGCCCTCACGCCCCTGCTTGCGGATCCCCCGGTGCACGCGGAGCTCGCGGGCGTTTCGCTGACGGTGACACTCACCGCTCCAGTGGGGCGCCGGCGCCACTCCGCCACTGGCGGGTTTCTCTTCACCCATCGCGGCTACAGCGGACCGGCGGTACTGGATCTGTCGCATCTGGCGGTTCGATCGCGCCTGGCGGGAGGAGCGCGACAGCCGATTCTGGTCCAATGGACCGGTGCCGATGCCACCGAGTGGGACGAGCGGCTGCGACGCCATGGGGGAGAGAGCGTACTCGGCGCGTTGCGGGAATCCCTCCCCGCCCGCCTCGCCGAACGGATCCTTGCGGAAGCCGGAGTGGAGACCGACCGGCAGCTGGCGCAGTTGTCGCGCGAGGCGCGCCGGGCGCTGGTGGATCGCCTCACTCGTTACCCGTTGCCGTGGACGGGAGACGAGGGCTACAAGAAAGCCGAAGTCACAGGCGGAGGTGTGGCGCTGGCGGAGGTGGATCCGGTGACGTTGGCGAGCCGGAAGGTGCCGGGGGTGTTCTGGTGCGGAGAGGTGCTGGACGCCTTCGGACCGATCGGCGGATACAACTTTGCGTGGGCCTGGGCGACGGGTCGGGCGGCCGGGCTGGGGGCGGCGAGGCCGTGAGGACGCTCCCGAGAGAGCGCCCTCCGGCCCGGATCGTCAGATGCCGAAGTTCACGCCCACGGTGAGCGGGATGAAGTTCGCGTGGCTGCCCGAGGTGGAGATGCTCAGGTAGCGGCCTTCCGCGAACAGGTGCGCAGCGGGGCCCGCCTTGAGCTTGAGGCCCAGGCCGCCGCCGTAGGTCACCTTGGTGGAGGAAGTGCTTCCGGTCACGTCGGTCTTGAGGTTGAACATGCCAAGGCTGCCGATCACGTACGGCGTGACGCCGGTGGCGCCGCCGAACGAGTACGTGATGTTGCCGAGGCCGCCGGCGAGCTTGAACTTGCCGCCGCCGCTCTTGAAGTTGTCCTGCCCGTAGAAGAGATCACCCCGAATGCCGATGCCGCTGGGGAGTCCGTAGCCGATGTTGGCGAGTCCATGCCAGCCGGTCTTCGCAGCGTCGCTGAAGGTGCCGGTGGGGATGGTGATGCCGCCGCCCAGGCCGAAGGTGAGGGACTGGGCCTGAGCCTTCTGTGCGGTCAGCGTGAGCGCGAGACCAAGAGCGAACGTAGCAATTGCAAGACGCTTCACAGAGTCACTCCTTGAGATGTGCCACCCGGAGACGCCTACGGCCACCATGGCCATGGACCGGGCGGGCGTAATATAAGCTGCCCCTACAGGCCGCCGAACGAAATTCCGGCCGTAAGAGGTACGTATTGAGGCTTGGTTCCGCTGGTGGAAATCGTGATGTACCGTGCCTCCGCGAATAGCGCGAAGGCTCGGACCCCGAAGGAGATTCCGGCACCGGCATTGAGTGCCGGATCGGTTCCGGTCACCGTGCCAAATCCGGGGCCGCTGGTCTTGGTCCTGATGTATCCTCCCCCGCCAAAAATGTAGAAACGATTCGGGGTGCGACGTGCCCCGAACTGGAACACCAGGTTGGCCAGGCCGCCGACCTGCGTCTGACGACCCTCGGTGAACAGAATGTTGTTCTGCGCATAGAGCGCATCGAGCCGGAATCCGAGTGATGCGGAGGCGCCGGGGAAGAAGGCGAGGTTCCCCATGCCCAGCCATCCCTTCTTCGCGAGATCAGAATACGAACGGACGGGAATGCTGATGCCGCCGCCCAGCCCCAGGCGGATGTCACCCTGGGCCGCCAGCGGTCGGGCGAGGCTCAGGCTCAACGCAGTCGTGACGACCAGCACGGGCAGCCGCATCGCGAGGTCCTCTGAAATGGGAAAAGGCCCCTACAAATGCAGCCGAAGGGGCCAGGGCGCGGTAACGGAGGTCACCGGACGGGCGTGGCGAGCGTCCGGTGGTACGGGGTCAATGGACGAGCTTGGTCAATGCCTTGAGGGAATCCACCGTGGCGCGAGCGGTGAGGGAGAGACGATACCCGTCCGAGTCGAGCCAGGTGGCCACGCTCCCGGCTGGGGACGAGACGTAGCTGGTCTCTCCGCTCTCCAGGGTCTGGTCCTCGATGGGACGGAAGCCGCTGCTATCGGCGGGGATGAGTTGCTGGTCGAACAGCAGCTGATCCCCATCCGGGGTGCGGTAGACGAGACGCACGACATCCAGGTTGGATTGCGCGCCGGGCACAGCGGAAGCCGGGCCGATCTCCGCGTGATCCAGCCGGAGACCGCGGATGGTGCGGAGCGGGCCACCCAGTTTTTTCACGGCGTCCGCGGCGCGAATGCTCTTGAACCCCTGGGACACCGGTAACGGCGGCAGGGCAGACTGAGGGGTCGCAGGCGTGGCCGATCCCTTCTCGCCCTTGCGCAGGGAATCGCCCCGATTGGTGGGCGGGATCGCCGGGAGAGAGGTCAGATGATGGGCCTCGGTCTCTTCCGGTGTCGGCTGATACGGCGATACGAAATCGACCACGCCCTTCTCCTGGTGATGCAACCGATAGGTGCCCACCACCACCAGCAGCGCCATGATCCCCGCACCAATCCAGAGTCCGGTCGTGAGATCGACCTCCATGCGTCGCCGAGGCTCGCTGCCGGGGAGCAACACCATTCCATCGGAGGTGACGGTCGCGGAGGGTCGCTGGTCGGCGGAGAGCTCGGGGTACCGCTCATCCAGTTGGGCGAAATGGTCGCGCCACTCCTCAATCCGTCTGGCACAGGCGCGGCACTCGTCGACGTGGCGCCGAATGCGCTGCACATCGATGGGGGAGGCTGATCCGTTGATCAGCTTTTCCAGAGTCCGGTCCGTGAGGTGCGACATTGTTCCTAATCTATCCCCGGCCAAGCCCTAGCGCAGATGGCGCATGATGGCGCGCAGGGAATCGGCGGTCAGGAATCCCGTAAGTGCAAGCCGGAAGCCATGTTCGTCCACCCAGCGAAGCTGCTGGGCCCCCGGCCCGGTCAGGGTGTGCACGGTATCACCGGACATGAGCCGGTCCATGGCGGGAGCCGCCCGCGCCGCCTCCCCCGCGCCGCCCGGCCGCTCCTGATCGAGCCACAGTTCGCGGCCCGGTGGATCCTGATAGACCACCCGCACGAGGTCACCGGGTCCCAGCAGGATGCGTTCGGGCTCAAGCCCGTCCACCAGACGAATGGAGCCGCCCAGGTTTCTCACCGCCTCGTCCATTCCAATCTGACGGAATCCGGCCGACCCCTGCTTCGCAGCGCTCTTCACCAGATCACGCTCCACTTGGGGGGCGGCTGTTGCGACGGCGTTGGCGCCCTCGGCGGACGCGTTGCCGAACTCCGCGGGTTGGTGGGTCAGTGGCGGAGCGCCGGGCCTGGCCTCGCCTTCCTGGCGGTCCGCTAGGGAGGCGCTCGCCGGAGCCTGCTGCGGAGCGGTCACGGCCGGTGGGGGAGCCGCGGCCGGCCTCAGGGACCCGACGACCGCCGGAGCATCGGTCCGGCGGAGATCCCGGGCAGCGGGTGCCTGCGTCGCAACGGGCTCTGACGGCTGATTCGCCGCTGCCGTTTCCCGAGCGCCGGAGTCCACGGCGGGCTTCGGTTCCAGATGGCTCGTGTGATAGCGGAGGTCGCTGGCCAGCCAGCCGAGCCCGAGGGCCAATGCGAGGCTCGCGGCCCAGGCGGCGGCGCGCCACTGGATTCTGGCGACCGGTCCCGGACGGCGAGCCGGCGGTCTGTGGACGGCGGGGGCCTCGCGGGGGGGCGGCTCGAGGACGCCGACCAACCCGTCGGCATCGGTGGCCAACGCCCGCACATCCTCCAGCAGCCGGCGGCATTCGGGGCAGGCCGCGAGATGCGATTCGGCGGCGCGCCGGGCGTCGGCATCCAGCTCGTTGTCGAGGAGCGCGGTCAACAGTCCTTCGTCAAGATGCGGCATGGCGGTCCTTCTCCTGCTCGCGGTACGCTTCGACCAGACGCTTGCGGGCGCGCGCTAGCGTAGTGCCGATGGCGCCCTTGGCGAGTCCGGTCGTCGCCGCGATCTCATCGTAATCGAACCCTTCGGCCTTGAGCAGCAACACCTCGCGGTCCGCCTCGCGCAACTGCTCGAGCGCGGCACGCACCAACCGAACCTTCTCGTTTCGTTCGTAGTCGTCGTCTGGAGGGGCCGCGGCGTCGGAATCGCTCTTCAGCAGCTGCAGCCGGCGTCCCTGGCGGACCGCTCGGCGTCCATCATCCCGCACCAGATTGAGCGCCACTGCGAAGAGCCAGGGGCGGGGATTGTCCGGCGGTGTGGCGACGGCCCGGGCGAAGACCTCCTGGGCCA
>DASPUE010000173.1:0-5737 GCA_035623055.1 Gemmatimonadales bacterium | reverse complement strand
ACTATAACCACGGCGACGGGAGCGTCGGCTTCATCCTGACTGCTGTCAACCGGTCGCTCGATCCCAGTAGCGCGCCGTACCTGCATGAAAGCGCCTATACCGGGGGGATCGACGCCCGGCATCGCTTCGCCGGCCGGTTCGAGGTGTCGGGCTCACTCGATGGCAGCCGCGTGGCCGGCAGCCCCGCAGCCATCGCGCTCACCCAGCAGGACCCGGTACACCTGTACCAGCGGCCGGACGGCCCGCTCAAGTTCGATTCGACCCGAACCTCTCTCAGTGGAACCAATCTCGAGTTGCGGTTCGCCAAGGTGGGCGGGAAGCGCCTCCTGTTCGAGACCGCCTATCAGCGGCGGTCACCCGGGTTCGAGGTCAATGACATCGGGTTTCTCCGGCAGGCCGACCAGCAGGCCTGGACCAGCTGGGCCAATCTGGCGTTCCGGGATCCCAATGAAGTCTTCCAGCAATTGCGCTGGAACTTCAACAACTGGGAGTACTGGAGTGCGGCCGGCCTTCCCACGGAGCGCGCGTTCAATACCAACGTGCACACCCAGTTCACCAACCGCTGGTGGCTTCACATGGGTGGTACGCTGGGTCAGGTCGGAACGACCTTCTGCGATCGGTGTGCGCGGGGCGGCCCGGCGATCCGGCAGGATCCCTACATCGCTCCCTGGGCGGGGATCGAGGGGGACGACCGCAACAAGCTGGTGCCGTTCTTCTGGATGAACTACTGGCTGGGAGACCAGGGCCGGTCGAAGTCCATCAACCTGTCGCCCGAGCTCGACCTCAAGGTCTCGACACGCTTCACGACATCGCTGAGCGCGAGCTATACCTACAATCGCAACGATACCCAGTACTTCGGGACCTTCCTGGATTCGGTGCAGGCCTCGCATTACACCTTCGCCCACCTGGATCAGAGAACGCTGAGCCTCACCTTTCGGCTCGGTTATACCTTCACGCCGACGGCCACGCTACAGGTCTACGCCTCGCCCTTCATCTCGAAGGGGACCTACAGCGACGTGCGCGAGGTGGCGGACGCCCATGCCACCGAGTTCGCGGATCGCTACCGGCCTTACTCCGATTCCGCGGTCGCCGCCGCTCCGAGCGGGTTCAACTTCCAGCAGTTCCGCTCCAACGTGGTGTTCCGCTGGGAATACCGGCCGGGCTCGACGCTCTTCCTGGTCTGGAGCCAGGGGCGCCAGAGCTCGACCGACTTCCAAGGGAGCCAGTCGTGGGGCGGTGATCTCGGTAACCTGTTCAACCAGCGGGCCGACGACACCTTCCTGGTGAAGGTGTCCTACTGGTTCGCCCGGTAGCCTGGCCGCTCCAGAACGACAGAGGCCCCGCCACCGGGAAGTTCCGATGGCGGGGCGTTTGTCGTTGGTCCATCCGTGGGGATCAGTGCGCGACTGGCGCCGGCGACCGCAGATGGTGCCCAAACCAGTCCCGCGCCAGGTGGCTCACCCGCTCCAGCGTGCCGGCCTCCTCGAACAGGTGGGTTGCGCCCCGCACGATCGAGAAACTCTTCACGCAGTGGAGCTTGTCGAACGCCATCTGATTGAGCCCGATGACCGCGGTATCGAGCCCACCGACGATAAGCAGGGTCGGGGCCTCGACCTTCGGCAGCCACTCCCCGGCCAGGTCGGGGCGGCCTCCGCGCGACACCACCGCGTGAACCCGGTCGGGCGCCTTGGCAGCGGCGATCAGCGCCGCGCCGCCGCCGGTGCTGGCGCCGAAGTAGCCGACCCGGAGATCGCCAGTGTCTGGCTGCAGGGCCAGCCACTCGGTGGCTGCGAGCAGCCGATCGGCGAGTAGTGGCAGGTCAAACACATTCGCCCGGGTCTCGCTTTCGGTCTCGGTCAGCAGGTCGAACAGGAGCGTCCCCAGCCCGGCCTGCTGCAGGTCGGCAGCGACGCGCTGGTTGCGCGGACTGAACCGGCTGCTGCCACTCCCATGGGCGAAGACCACCAGGCCGATCGCCTGCTCGGGGATCGTCAGCTCGCCCGGAAGCAGGTAGCGCCCAGCGGGGATCTGCACCTGCCGAACGCTCGCTCGAATCGTTGTCGTCATACGGCTACCCTCCTTGGGAGGCCCCACCGGCTAGAGGGCCGATGGATAGGTCTCCGGCAGCTCCAGCTCGCCACGTTCCCAGATTGGGGTCCGCTCCAGCGGCTCCACGGCGCGGGTATGGTCGTAGTGAAAGACCGCGTCGAACTGCGCCGGGAGACGGGCTTGGAAGTAGTGGCTCAACCGCTCGGTCTCCGGCCGGTAGATCACGCCGATGGCGCGTTCCAGGCGCGGAGTCGCGAGCGCGGCGATAGCGTCGGTCCCCGCGCGGAAATCGAGGAAGAAGTTCGAAACATCCGTTTCGTGGAAGAGTTCCTCATAGCTTCCCGGAAGCGCCGCGCGGACCACTTTGCGCTCGGCGTGGGCATCCCAGTCCGACGCCGCGGTCACCGTGCCGGAATAGGTGGTGAAGCCGACCAGCACGGCCGAAGAGCCCAGGCGCTCACGGGTCAGCTCGCCCAGATTCTCCTCCCCCCGCTCACCGAGCTCGGTGGCGCGGGCGTCACCCTGATGGGAATTGTGCGCCCAGACGACGATCTTCGGCGCGGAACCCTGACTCTCGAGGAACTTGCCGAGCGCTTCGAGGGTGTCGGCCATGTGATGGTCGCGGAGATTCCAGGAGGAGACATGGCTGTGGAACATGGTACGGTAGTACCGCTCCGCCGTGGCGACCACCTGCGCGTTTTGTTCCGCGAAGAAGAGATCGTCCGGAGCCAGTCGCCCATCCCGGCGGGCGTACTCGGCCGCGGCGGCGCGAAGCTCGACCAGCTGCGAGATGACCTCCCGCTCGCAGGAGGGCGACAGGCCCATCGTCGTCGCGTAGCCGTATGCCTGCGGATCGGTGCCGAAGTGATCGAAGCAGGCATAGCGCCGGGCGGCTCGGCCCGCGGCCTCGGGATCCACGAGGCGCAGGTAATCGAGAACGGCCGCCATGGAGGTGTGCAGGCTATAGAGGTCGAGCCCGTAGAAGCCGACCCGGGCAGCGTCCGTCAGGAGCTCCTCGTTGTGCTCGCGCAGCCAGCCGACGAAGTCGACCACATCCGCGTTTCGCCACATCCACTGGGGGAATCGGCGGAACCCACCGAGTGCCTCTTCGGCATCCTGGTCGGTCGAGCGGAGCCGGACGAAGCGGTTGACGCGAAAAGCATCCGGCCAGTCCGCCTCAACCGCCACCGCCTGGAATCCCTTCTCACGGATCAGCCGCTTGGTGATCTCGGCCCGGACCCGGTAGAAATCGTGGGTGCCGTGGGAGGCTTCGCCCAGCAGCACCACGCTCGCGTCTCCGATGAGCTGGAGCAGGGGGTCGAAATCGCCGGGCGCTCCGATCAGGGGGTGGGCGGCTGCGACCACCGCCCGCAGTGCCTCGGAATCACGTAGGGGAAGCATGCTCACCTCCCGGCGGAGGTCGCGGCGACCGGAGGGGGAGTCGACTTCGACCCGGCCTCGAGGCAGGCCAGCACCTCCGCGTCACTGGTCTGCGTGAAGTCTTCGTACCACGCGCCCACGCCATAGAAGGGCTCGGGCGTGCGGACGGTGACGCAGGCATTGGCCTCCGCGGTGATCGCGGCGTAGGCGTCATGCGACATGACGGGCGCGGCCGCCACTACTGCCGCCGGGCCAGCCAACCGAAGAGCGCGGATAGCGGCGATCATGGTCGACCCGGTTGCCACACCATCATCGACCAGCACCACCGTGGCCCCCTGGAAGGATGGCGTAGCGCGGTCCCCGCGATAGAGCCCTTCCCGCCGGAGCACCTCGCGCTCTTCTCGGGCGGTGACCTCATCGACCGCCTTGCGGGGAATGTGGAGTGCCGTCAGCGTCTCCTGGTTGATCACCCGGATGCCGCCGCTGGCGACCGCTCCCATCGCCAGCTCCTCATGGCCCGGCACTCCCAGCTTGCGGACGACGAACACATCCAGGGGAGCGGCCAGCGCACGCGCCACCTCTGCGGCGACCGGCACCCCACCCCTCGGCAGGCCGAGCACGATCAGGTTCTCGCGTCCGATGAGGCCGGTCAGCCGCTGCGCCAGTTGGCGGCCGGCGTCCCCGCGATTGGCAAACAGGGTTCTCATTGCATCCTCCTTGGCGGGCCAGCATGGCCGGCCCACAACACTCCGAGCGCCGCCGGATCGCGACCGCGACCCGGCGGCGGGCGAGTCAGGCTACGACGGCCAGCTGATTCTCCACCGCGGTTACTCCGGGCGCCGCCCAGGCCGCATGCTCGGCTTCGCGCCGCTCATCCCAGGAGTGCACCGTTCCCTTGAGGGTCACCTTCCGATCCCGGGCCTCGACCTTGATTTCCTGGGCATGCAGCGCGGCGCTCCGGGAGAGCGCGGCGGCGATCTTCCGGCTCACTTCACCCGGGGTCACCGCGGGCTCCACGATGATCAGATTGGTAACGCCCCGCACCCCGGCCAGCAGCCGGATCGCCTCCTCAGCGGAATCCCGCTGGAACTTCCAGTCCACTTTCCCTTCCAGCGTGACCCAGCCCTTCTCGATCCGGGCCTTCACCTGGTCGTGCGGCACCGAAGTGGACCATTCCAGCGCCCGGATAGCGGCTTCGGCGATCTCCACATCGGTGTGCTCGAACAGCTGCGGCGGCGCCACGTGGAGCTCGTTGGCAATCGCCCGCACGCCCGCCACCCGCTCCACGGCCCTGATCGCGGCCAGCTTTTCGGCGTAGCTCTTCACCCGGCCGGTCAGTGTCACTAGACCATTGGAGGCGTTGGCCCCGATTTCCTTTTCGTCCAGACTGGGCTCATAGCGGAGCTCGTCCATCACATCCCGTTGCAGTTCCTTGTCGGCTTTCATAACGATCCTCCCGGCCTCAAGCGACGGCCCCAGACGATGGTGACTACCGCGGCAGGTGCAGGCCCTGCCACGACTGTCGCAACCTATGGCCGGAGGGGTGAAGTGGGCGTGAAACGGCGAAGAAACGTCACATTGCGGCCCGGTCGGGCTTCCCTTTCACAATCGCTTCACCCTTCCGTCAGCGCCGCTTCGATACTTGATCCCTATATATGGAAAGGGTCGAGGATCGATGGCCAAGGAGGACATATGCCGCGCGTACATGACATCATGAGTACCGATCTGACCGTGGTGAGCCCGGATCTGTCGCTTCGCTCTCTGGTCGAGCTGCTGGCCCGGAAGCATATCGGCGGGGTGCCGGTGCTCGCTGGGAGCCGAGTCGTCGGGGTGGTGACGGTCGACGACGTGCTGGGGTTCCTGAGCAGCGAACCGACCGTGCCGACCGTCCGGCCCGAGGATCAGGACTACGAGGGCGAGGAGGAAGAGCCTGAGGTGGTCGAGGGAGAAGAGGCGCCCGGCGCCTACTTCGCGGATACCCTCTCCGATGCCGGTGCCGAGGTGGTGGAGCGCCTCGCCGCAAGCAACACCCCCGAGTGGGATCTCCTCGCGGAGCACTCCGTGGCCGAGGCCATGACGCGTCAGGTCCTGTCGGTCAAACCATCGACCGACGTGGCCGAAGCCGCCGTGCTCATGCGGGACGCGAGCGTCCATCGGCTGCTGGTGATGGAGCGGGGGGCGCTGGTCGGGATCGTCACCACCACCGACATTACCAACGCCGTCGCCCGGCACGGGGTTCATCTCTAGCGGCGAGGCTCGCGTGGGCAATGCGCTCGAGATCGACCGCCTGAGCGTCCGCTTGGGGGAT
>DASPUE010000172.1:0-4448 GCA_035623055.1 Gemmatimonadales bacterium | reverse complement strand
GGACGCGACGGCCAGAGCGGTAGCAGGCCCGGCACCAATACTGCCCTGCAGCAGTGCGAAGAGGAGCCCCTCGCGAACCACCAATCCGCCCGGCACGAACAGGGCGACCAGGCCCGCAATGTAGGACGCGGCGAATCCCGCGATCGCTACGGCGGGGGCCAGCTCAGAACGGACGAGAACCGCCTCCGCGAGTAGCCAGAGGGCCCCGCCGTAGCCGATCCACGCGGCCAGGTTCGCTATCAGGCCGAATACCAGCGGTGCCGGCTCGGGCGCCGGCTGGTCCAGGCCCAACCCGGCCAGGGTGAGGAGCCGCCGACTGACGGGCGGGTACATGAGTGCAGCGACCGCGAGCAGCGCGCCAGCCCCGCCCACCCAGAACCAGGCGAGTAGCCCCGGACGCTGGCTGGCCAGGGCCTGACCGCCGAAAATGGCCGCGATTGCCGCCCCAGTCCCAATGCTCAGCGCCTGCATCAGCAGTGCTGATGCGGTCGCGGCCCAGGCGGCTACGCCTCTGTCTTTGGCCATCAGCGCCATGCCCGCAATCGCCCAGACCTTGCCGGGAACGTACTTGCCCAGACTCGACAGAACCCAGATTCGCGCCGCCGGAACCGGGGCCAGCGACTCTCCCCATCCAGCCAGAATCCGGCGCCAAGCCTCGATCAGTAGTACATACATTGCCCAAACCAGGAGGACACTCGCGAGTGCGGGCAACGGCCTGAAGGTCCAGGTGATGGTCTGAGTCTGGAAATCGTGCCAATTCCACACGACCGTCCTGGCAACGAAGGCCAGAATAAGGAGCGCTATACTCCATCTCGCGAGACGCACCACCACGCCCTCACGCACGGAGTGCCTCGTCGTACCACTGCTCCACGACTCCGGCTACATGGTCGGGGCTCAGCTGCTCCCGCCACCGGAGCCCAGCCTCCTGTGCCCTCACCCGACTTGCGGGATCTGACAGCAGCTCCTGCGTAGCGCGCGCAATGGACTCCGGCTCTGCGATACTGTGGCGGCCTGCCCCGGTCGGCGGAACAACATCCAGTACACCTCCGCCATCCACGCATGCGACGACCGGCACTCCTGCCATCAACGCCTCGGCGGCCGCGAGACCGAACCCCTCCTGCACGGCCGGGAAGAGGGCCACGTCGGCAGTCCGCAGGGACTCGGCGACTTGTGCCGGAGACTGGGCCCCGATCAGTCGCACTCGGCTCGTGAGGCCCAGGTGGTCCCGTAGGGACTCCAGGTTGTCCCGCTCCGGGCCATCACCGATGACCGTGAGGCGGACGGCCGAAGGCAGGTGCGGCAGGGCCCGCAGCGCCAAGTCCACTCGCTTCTGCCGAGTGAGGCGAGCCACCACGAAGAGGCCGCCCCCTCCCCCGCTCCACTCGGTGTACCGTGAGGTCTCGACGGGCATGGGCTGGATGTGGATCTCCGCCAATGGCCTTCCGCTCGCGGTGGCAAGCACGCCGGCCGCCGGTGCCGCGACGGTGGTCAGCACCCGGGCCCTGCGGAGCAGCGGTCGAGCGGCGAGCCGAACCAATCCGGAGCGCGCCAGCAGCACCGAGTCGGTTCCGTGGACCGTCAAGACGAGCCGGGCCTCCGGGGGTGCGGCAAGTCCACCCGGTACCCACCAGTGGGCGTGAACCAGGTCCGCGCCCCGGGCGAGCTCCTCGCGGGTGGCCCGCCGGAGGGCACGGCCAAGCGACAGCGTGGTCAGTATCCCCTTGGGCGAGCGCGCCGCTTCCACCATCGTGCCCCGATAGGCCAGAGTCTCACGCCGGGCGCTAGCGTAGCGTATCCGTCGCACCCGGACCCCATCGAAATCCGGATCGCCCACGTCACCCTGATCGCTGGGGGCGATAACAACCACCGAATGGCCTCGGCCGACCAGCCCGCGGGCCAGGGTGGCGAGGAACGATCCGGACACGTCGCCAAGAAAGCGAGGAAAGTTGTGGGTGAGAAAGACGACGCGCAGCGGGCGAGTCCTAGTCTCGCTCACGGTCGAGCCGGCGGAGGCCTTCGCGCAACTCTTCCCGCTGCCCCGCCAACATCTCGCCGAGGAAGCCGAACCCGAACAGCGCGATCCCGGAGATCACCATAGTCTCGACCAGGTTCAGGATCGGCCGGAAGCCGGTGCCGAAGCCGAAGCGGAGCACCAGGGCAACCACCCCGGCGAGGAAGCCGATGATGAACAGGGTGGCACCCGCGACCCCGAAAAAGAGCATGGGTTTGCGGCCGAAACGCAGCTGGAACCACACCGACAGCAGGTCCAGTACGCCGACTGGAATCCGGCGCCAGGTGAACTTCGACCTGCCGGCACGCCGAGGGTAGAGCGGCACCGGCCGACTGGTCAGGCGAAACCCGTCCACGACGGCGATCACCACCATGTACCGATGCCAGTCGGGTCTGAGCGGCATGCCCGCCATGATCTCACGGCGGTAAGCCTTGACGGAATTGAGATCGGTGACCTGGACGCCGAAGAGTACTCTGCACAGGCCATTATAGATCCGCGAAACGAAGGCCTTGTCGTACTTCCCCTGCTTGGTGCCGGTGACGATGTCGACCTCGTCTGCCAGGATGGGACCCACCAGGGTCGGAATATCCTGGGGCAGGTATTGCAGATCCGCCGGATAGAAGACAAAGACGTCGCCGCGGGCAACGTCACCGGCGGAGCGCAGGGCGTCTGCGATCCCTCGCTGGCGGCGGTGGGTGACTACCCGAAGGAAAGGGTACCGGCGTTGGAGGCCGGCGAGCACGGCGGGCGTGTCGTCGCGGGAGCCATCGTCCACGACAACCACTTCGAAGGAGAACGCCGCGGCGCCAAGCGCCTCGTCGCACAGTTGGATGAATTCGGGGAGATTCTCCGCCTCGTCCTTGGCGGGCACCAGCACGCTGACATCGACCCGGCCGCGGCCGTTCATACCCGCTTGCGCATCCGGGCGGGGAGGATGCCGAGCTGATCCCGATACTTCGCGACGGTGCGGCGGGCGATCTTGATTCCCTGCTCCTGGAACAGATGTACGATCTGCTGGTCGGTGAGCGGATCGCCGGGATTCTCCTCCCCCACCATCTTCTGGAGCTTGGCCCGGATGGAGCGGGCACTGGCGTCCTCTCCCGAGGCGGTGGAGAGCGCGCTGGAGAAGAAGAATTTGAGCGGCAGCACGCCCCGCGGCGTCTGGACGTACTTCTCGTTGGTCACGCGGCTTACAGTGGACTCGTGCATGTTGATGACCTCCGCCACCTCCCGGAGCGTCAGCGGCTTCAGATACTCGATGCCCTTCTCGAAGAAGTCGCGTTGCCGGTCCACGATGAAGTTCATCACCTTGAGCATGGTCTGGCGCCGCTGCTCGATCGCCTGGATCAGCCAGTTGGCGCTGTTCATCCGTGAGGCGATGAACTCCCGGTTTTCCTGGGTGAACTTCTTCTTGTCCCGCGCCAGCTCCTGGTAGGAGCGCGACAGCCGGAGGCGGGGCACGCCGGTATCATTGAGGAACACCCGGTACTGGCTGTCGATCTTCTCCACGATCAGATCGGGAATCACATAGCCATCGCCGCCCGCGGAGTACTTGAGGCCGGGCTTGGGATCGAGGCGCGCAAGCTGATCGGCCGCCGCCTGCACCTTGGCCGGTTCGGTGCCGAATCGCCGGCCGAGGTCGTTCCAGCGGTGGGCAATGAGATCGGGGAACGCCTCTTTGACCAGCCGATAGGTGAGGCTGTCGGTCTCGTTCCGCTCCTCCAGCTGAATCAGGAGGCATTCGCGGAGGTCCCGGGAGCAGACGCCGGGCGGATCGAGCCGCTGCAGGATCCGCAGCATCTCCTCCACTTCGGGCACGGTGAAGTAGGGAATGCCCGGACGGGGAGGTCTGGGGGCCGGAGGGGCTTGCGGGGCCGCCTCGATCTCATTGGTGGTGCCCATCAGCTCCACTCCGCCCTCCGGCACCCCAATCATCAGCGGGCCGGGCGGGGCCTCGGCCACCACCGGTTGCTCTGCTTCGGTATCGAGCGCGTCCTCCTCGTCCGGCTCTGGCGCCGGTTTCCGGGCTTCCGCTCGATCGGCGTGCTCCTCCAGCAGGCGATTGACCTGGACCAGAATCTCGTCGAGCGAGGCGGCGAGATAGCCGTCCTCTTTCAGGTTCCCGAGAAACTCCTCGACCAGCAGCTTCTGTCTGGGCGTGAGCTCGAGCAACATCAGCTGCTCGCGGAGATGGTCGATCAGATCATGCGATTCGACCGTGACTGGCTCGGTGTATTCTTTTTCTTCATATTCCTCCCGCACGCCGCCCTGCACTTCGAAGCCGTTGAGGAGGATTTCTTCCCAATCGGTGTTGTTCTCCTCCTTGACCTTCTCTTTCTCCTCCTCCTTGCTGGGGGTCTGATCACCCTGGGTCACATCCTCTTCCTCGGGCTCGATCAGCTCGAGGAACGGGTTGGTGAGGAGTTCCTGCTTGAGA
>DASPUE010000171.1:0-3369 GCA_035623055.1 Gemmatimonadales bacterium | reverse complement strand
GAGAAACCCACCCAGCACCGCCAGAATCAGGAGCAGCGCGAACACGATCACGGCGAACGGGACCAGCAGAATCCCCGCAACACTCAGCACCAGCCCCACCACTAGCATACCGAACGTCGGCAGGATCAGGACCTGACCGAGCAGACCCACCAGGAGCGAGCGGCTGAAGGAGTGAATGACGGTGTCGCTGACCACTTCCAGCGGCGGCCGCGCGAACAGCACCAACCCCACTCCCACGATCATCAGGGTCAGGAAGACACCGAGCACGCCGGCCGCGTTTCTTCCGAGACGCAGCCAGGGCGATCCGGCCTCGACGGTGCCGTCTGCCGGCGATCCCCGAACGTGGTGAGGCGGATCCAGGGTCCGGATCTGGCCCTGAATCTCGCCGCCCAGGTCACGCACTTGTCCGGCGACGGCGAGTACGTCACCGGTCACCACCGCTCCGGGGTGGACCAGCACGTTGCCCTCGACCGTGGCCAGGTTTCCTTCGACTCGGCCATAGATGTCCGCATCGCCGCGGATGACCAGCAGATGGCCCAGCAGCCGTTCGCTCGAGCCGACGCCGAACTGGCCGACATGCGCACGACCCCCCGGCACGGTGATACGGAGTGCCTCACCCCTGAGGCTGGCGGCGGAACGCAGCATCGGCGCGAGCCGATTGGGGTCGCTCAGATCGGAGAGGTCGATGGTGAGTCCCCCCGGTACCGCGGGCTGAACCGCCTGCGGCGTGGTGAGCGCCCCCGGAGGTGCGCTCAGGGCGGCCACCCGGTCGCGGATCAGCTGGGCGTAGGCATCTTCCTCGCGAGAAAGCCCTTCGGGGTGCCAGTCGTGGATCAGGCCGAGGAGACCGGGCGTATCGAGCCGGGACGCATCGACGACCAGCTTCCGCCAGGCGATGTCGAATGCGCCTCCCTCCGGAACCCGGCCCACATTTTTGGCGTCAAGTGCCAGTGCTCCCTGCTCGAGCGAGATCACCAGTGTGCCGCCATCGGCGTAATCGAACGTCAGCGAAGTCAGACCGGCCGCGAGCGCCACGACGTGATCGCGTACCACCCGGCTCTGGGCGTCGGAGAGGAACTGGCTCAGAAACTCGAGGCGGGTCTTCCAGGTGGGCAAATCGTGGTCCGGTGCGGCGGCGTTCGCGCGCCCGGCAAGGAACGAAGCGGTGAGGCCCAGCAGCAGCGGCTTACACAACCGCACGGGCGGCCTCGGGGCTCGGCAGGGTGAGGAGCCGGCGGAGCAGCATCACACCGCCGGCATACAGCGCCGCCACGCAACCCGCGAGGACCGCCAATCGGCCCGGCGTCAGCACGGCGCGGACCGGGCCATACCATGACTGCTCGTGCAGTAGCCCGCTCGCCATTCCAACGCCACGCCAGAAGAATTCCTGACCCTGACCAATGAGCCAGGTCCCGGTGCCGGTGATGAAGTCCTGATTCCCCGCTGCCCAAGCCGCGCTGGCGGCGATCGAACCGCCAAGCAACACGGCCGCCCCGGCCGCGATGCCCACCGTCAGCGGCTCGCGTTCAAACCGGCGCCTCCACTCCCGCCAGGCCCCGGCAAGGGAGGTTACCGGAAGCTCCAACTCCGCCATGACGCGGTCGGCAAGACCCGGCCGGGGGTCGAAGAGCGGGAGGGCCTCCAGTCGCATCACCAGCACCCGCTCGGCGTCCGCCAGCGCCTGGCACTGCGGGCACCGCCGTAGATGTGCTGACTTCGTGACGGGGAGGGCCCCGGTCACCCAGAGATCCAGATCGTCCGGCGACAGGTGCTCGACCGGGTCTCCCAACGAGACCTTGGCCATCACCCGGTCAGCAAATGAGACCGAGGGTGCCGCCTTGGGCAACCGGGCCAACTGCTGGACCACCTCGCGGGTTTCTTCCGCCGCAGACCGGCAGGCCTCGCATGTTTCCAGATGAGACGTGCGCCGCTCGGGGAGACGCCCTTCCAGCCAGAGATCCAGCTCTTCAGGACCAAGGTGGAGGTGTTCGTCAGACATACGGCGCCTCTACGACCTCTCGAAAACCGGGGTTTCAGTCGCGCAGGTGCGCGAGCATGTCGCGTAACTCATGTCGCGCGCGATGGATGTAGGTCTTAACGGTCCCCAATGGCAGGTCCAGGAGCTGCGCGATCTCTTCATACGCCATCCCCTCGACGTGTCGAAGCATGATGCAGGAGCGGTACTCCGGGCGAAGCCGACCGATGGCCCGCTCAATGGCGGTGCCGAGCTCGCGGGCCTCCAGCTCGGCCAGCGGTGTCTCACCCCGGTCGCCGACCTGGAGGGCTGTGGCCTCGATATCCTCAGCGCTGGTGGCGTGCGGTGCCCCGTCGATGGAGAGAGTGTCCAGTTCCCGGCGGCGCAGATGATCGATGGCGGCGTTATTCGCGATCTTGAAGATCCAGCTCGAGAACTTGAACTCAGGCCGATAGGAGCCGATGGCGTTCAGTGCCTTGATGAACGTTTCCTGGGCGAGATCCTCGGCCAGCTGGCGATCGCGAACCATGCGGAGGATGAGGGAGAACACCGGCCGCTCGTAGCGCCGGATCAGCTCCCGATAGGCAGCCTCGCGGCCCTCCCGTGCCAGGGCCACGATCTCCTGGTCCGTTGCGGACGCCAGATCGGGTCGCTCAGCCACGGGCGCCGGAGCGGCTTGCGATGCCGCTGCTTCGAGGACTACATTGCGCGCCTATGTTAGCCACGGATAGGAAGTTACCGCTCTCCGGCGGCCGGGAGAAGCGGTCCTACGTCCGGGCGATGTTCACCGCCATCGCTCCCCGGTACGATTTCCTTAATCACCTGCTCAGCCTCAATATCGATCGGCGCTGGCGCCGGGAAGCGATCTCCCGGCTGGGTTGGGAGCGTCGCCCCTCGGGGCGCTACCTGGATCTGTGCTCCGGGACGCTCGACCTGGCCGCCATGCTTGGGAAGCAACCGGGTTTCCTGGGCCGGGTCATCGGGGCGGACTTCGTCCTTCCTATGCTGGCGCTGGGCCGAGGGAAGTCGGCGGCGGTCCGTCCGGTGAACGCCGATGCCCTGGAGCTTCCGTTTGGCGACGGCAGCTTCGATGGGGCAACGGTGGGGTTTGGGGTCCGCAATCTGGCCGACCTCGACGCGGGCCTCTCGGAGGCGGCGCGCGTGCTCGCCCCCGGGGGGCGCCTGGTGATCCTCGAACTCGCCGTGCCGATCCGGCAGCCCTGGCGGGGGCTCTACTTCTTCTATTTCCGGCGGCTGCTGCCACTGATCGGCCGGTTCGTCTCCGGGCATGAGAACGCCTACAACTACCTCCCGGAATCGGTTCTGTCGTTTCCCGAGCCGGAGGCCCTGGCCGACCGGATGCGCCGGGCCGGTTTCGATGCGGTGACTTACAC
>DASPUE010000170.1:0-2599 GCA_035623055.1 Gemmatimonadales bacterium | reverse complement strand
ATAATGAGCAAGACGCTCCTACGCCCATGGGTAGGCATCCATTGACCACCACGCACTGTCAGTCGACTCTGTGATGACGCCTCGTCCTCGGAGGCAAGCTTCTCCCGTCTCGCCGAGCCCACTCGTAGGGCAAAGAAGACGGCGCCCATTTCTGGACGCCGCTGGACCGCTGTAGAACGGTTTCAAAATGGAGGCGGAGGGAATCGAACCCTCGTCCGAGAATGCTTCCAGAACCACCCCTACGTGCGTAGGCTCAGCTTCTCGCGTCGACCCAGGCCGGCGCTGTGCCAGCCTTCCCGGGCTCTAGCCCCGTGGGATCTCGCGGCCATCGTTGGGGCATCGATGGCCACCAGCCCGGCTTTGCGAACCGATGGCGGCGCCCCGGACGGGCTCCGGTCATCGGTGGAGCGTCAAGCGAGCGCGAGGCTCAGCTTACGCAGCCAGTGCCAGCTCAGAGTTGGCAGTTGAATCGTTCCAGACAGTTTTACCAGGAACCTGGACCTGGGCACGCAATGATTCCTTCATCAAACCCGTCGAAGCCTGTACGCCCCCGACCCTGACAAATATAGCCGGTCGAGCCCTCGGTTGCCTGCCGCCTACCAGTAGCGGGCCAGCCAGATGCCAGCCAACGACCCGACGCCGAGGAGCGCGAGCCCAGCCCCCGCCCACCGCCGGAACACCCCGCGCCCCACCACCAGCACGATCCCGAGCTTGAGAACGCCGTTGGCGATCACACCGATCGCGATCGCCAGGGCGGCGATGCCGACCCAGTCGGGGTCGGCGGCAAGCCGGCTCATCGAGAAGGTCAGAGCATCCATGTCCGTCAGACCGAGGAGTCCGGCCGAGGTGAGCACCCCCGGCTCGCCCAACCCGCCCCGGATCGCCTGCATCGCCATAAGCACCACCTGAAATCCCAGCGTCATCAGAATCGCCGACCCGAGCCGGAGCGGGCTCCGTTCCTCCCGCGCCTGCGCCGGCACACTCCCCAACGTGGGCTCCCGATGCAGTCCCCAAGCGATGAGTCCGACTCCCACGACCAGTGGCGGCAGAAAGAGCGGCACCAGCGCAAGAGTGACCGGCGGCTGAAGGACCAGGGTCAGGACGGCGATCCGAAGCAGCAGCATGGTCGACGCGCTGATCACGCCCAGCGCGAGCGGCCCGTTTCCCTCGGGGTGGGCCCGGCTCTGCCTGGAGAACACCAGGCTGGCGAGCGTCGAGGAGACCAGCCCGGTCAACACCCCGGATGCCGCCGCCCCCCGCACCACCCCGCCCGATCGCTGCGCCAAGTAGCCGAGGAAGTTGAGGGCGGAGACGATCAGGGCCACGCCCCACAGCTCCCGTGGCCGCACTCCTCCGAGTGGCCCGTATGGCCCCTGCGGCAGAATCGGAAGCAGTACCAGCGCCATGACCGCGAACTGCAGCGCGGCCCGCAGCTCGGTCTCGCCCAGTCGGGCGACGAAGTTGTGGATCGCGCTCTTCTCCTGGAGCGCAAGCACGATCACCGCCCCCGCGGCCGCGGCCATGCCGAGGTGGCCGAGCCCGGCCAGTACCCCGAGCCCCAGAACGGTGAGTGCGGCCGCCTCGGTCGTTCCGTCGACCGCTTCCGGCCCAGGACGTCGGGAAGCAACAGCGTAGGCGACCACGGCGAGCGCGCTCCCAGCCAGCACCAGTGCTCCGGCCGGGAAGACCAGCCCTTCGGATGTGAGGATCCCGGCCACGCCGCCCACCAGGCCGAGCAGGAGGAAGGTCCGCGCGCCCGCGAAGCGAGCGGCGGGTCCGGTGGCGTGGCCGGACCACTCCCGCTCGATCCCCACCGCGAGACCGATCAGGCCGGAAACGGCAAGCGCCGCGGCGGTCTCGAGATCAGAGGCGATGGTTGACTCGAAGGACTCAGGAAAGAGGCCGGGCGGTCTCCACCCGGTCCCGCCCGCGGCGCTTGGCCTCGAGCAGGGCGGCGTCCGCCTGGGCCGGGAGATTGTCGAGACTCCGCGTCGTATCCGGCAGAGCCGCAACCCCGAAGCTTGCACTGAGCGGCCACGACCGACCCTGCCAGTCCCACTGGCTGGTGCCGAGCTTGATTCGGACCCGGTCGGCGACCTTGGCCCCGTACACCAGCGATGCGCCGGGCAGCCAGATCGCGAACTCCTCCCCGCCGATCCGCGCCGCGGTGTCACCCCCGCGGATCATGTCGTGCACCAGCCGGGAAAAGTGGACCAGAGCCGCGTCACCGGCCGGGTGGCCCAGCGTGTCGTTGAGGAGCTTGAACTTGTCGAGGTCGGCGTAGATCAGCGTTCCGTGGGTAACCCCAAGCCGCCGCATCGCGTCCTCGAGTCCCCGGCGGTTCTTGAGCCCGGTCAGCGGATCGGACACCGCGGCGGCGCCCAGCTCCTCGAGCTTCCGCGCCCGGGCGATCCGCGGCCCCGCGTTCCGGAGCGCCTCCTGCACTTCGGCGATCACCGGGCCGATCGGCGCCCCGTTGTCATCGGTCCACAGCGCCACCGCGCCGACCGGCTCGTCGCCGTGGCGGATCGGATAGATGATGGCCGGAGTGAAGTGGGTGCGGCGGTCGTGGACGATGCCGCCCAGCGGATCCGCGATG
>DASPUE010000169.1:0-5854 GCA_035623055.1 Gemmatimonadales bacterium | reverse complement strand
CTCGATCGATATGTTGAGGGATTCACCCGAAAACGCGGACGCGCTGGCATGCGTACCGCGTCGACGCGTTTAACATAGCTTCGGCATCGGCATTTCGCCCCTCGCCGACTCCAGTCCCAGCGCTCCAAGCATCCCATCTCCCGCGCCGGAACCTCGGGGCATCATTAGCTTTCCCGCTGTTCAACGACGGGGAATCGCCCATGACGATCCCCCATACCCGTCGGCCGCCGCATGTGCGTCGGCCCGATCGCTCCCGGAGCCTGCATGCCAAGGGCCCACGCCCTTCCTGTCTTTCTGGTCCTTGCCGGAGCGGTGGCCGGGTGCGGGGATTCGACCGCGCCAGCTCCGCCAATCCCCGCGCTCACCCTGGAACCGGTAGACAGTGGATTCGACTTCTCGGTTTTCGTCACTGCGCCGCCGGGTGACCGAACCCGCCTCATGATCGTCGAGCGGGGAGGCCGGATCGCGCTCCGCAAGAACGGGGTGCGGCAGGACTCCGCGTTCCTCAACCTGGAATCCCTCACCAGCCCCGCCACCGGCGAGTACGGGGTTTACAGTATCGCGTTTCATCCCCAGTACGCGACCAACCGCCGGCTCTTTGCGTACTACGCCGATCTGAACGGCAACAGCGTGTTGGCCGAATTCCAGGCGGACCCCAGCTTCGATCACGCCGACCCCACCAGCCTGAAGACCATCCTCTCCCAGACCCAGGACACCAGCACAGTCTTGTATGGCGGGACCATCCTCTTCGGGCCAGACGGCAAGCTCTACCTCGGTCTCGGCGATGGCAGCCCCATCGACACAGTCCTCATGGGCGCACAGGACAGCACATCGCTGCTCGGGAAGATCCTTCGGATCGACGTGGACGCCGGATCGCCCTACGCCATCCCCCCAGACAACCCCTATGTCAATCGCCCGCTCTGGCGGAAGGAGATCTGGCAGCTGGGGTTCCGCAATCCGTGGCGGTGGAGCTTCGACCGGGGGACAGGCGATCTCTGGATCGGCGATGTGGGGGAGAACTCCTGGGAGGAGATCGATTATCTCGCGGCGCCAGTCGTGGGGGGGAACAACTTCGGCTGGCCGTTTCTCGAAGGGAATCACTGTTTCATGCCGGCGAGCGGATGCGATACGACCGGGCTGATTCCCCCAATCATCGAGTATCCCCACCACCCCGCCTGCGCGGTGATCGGAGGCTACGTGTACCGCGGGCGCCGGTTCCCCGCCCTCCGCGGGACGTATTTTTACGGCGACTACTGCAGCGGATTCATCCGCGCCGTCCGGCCTGCCGGCAACACGATCACCTCGCCCTACACCCCCCTTTCGCCGCCACTCACGAATGACAACGTGGTCTCCTTTGGCGAAGACGCCGATGGAGAGATCTACGTAGTGATGGCTTCGGGGCGGATCTATCGCATCGCCCTGGCCGGTTAGCGGCGCGGCTCACCGCCTGAACACACTCACCAACCGGCGAAGCCGCCGGGCTGGGCGACGACAGATATCGCAGCGCCCGCACGCGTCCGTCTCTTCGCCAAAGTACCCGAGCAGCGAACCGCGCCGGCATCTGGTCATGGCGGCGTAGCGCTCCATGACCTCGAGCCGGCCGAGCGCCGCGGAACGCCTCCGCTCGATGCGGCCCCACTCCGCTCCTTCGCCCGCAGCGGCCAGCTCCGCGCGCAATCGGTCCGCCGACGCCACGACCCCCTCGGGGAACCGCGGCCGCCGCTCGGGATGCTCCCAGAGCTCCTCGAGGGTCCGCCGGGGCGGGAAGGTCACCTCGATTTGCCGCCGGTGGATTCCCGGATCCGCGGGGTGATAGAGCAGCACGCACCGGGACTGGTGCCCATCCCGCCCCGCCCGGCCGGCCTCCTGGTAATACGCTTCCGGTGTGGGTGGCATCCCCCAATGCACGACCAGTCGCACTCGCGGCGCATCGATTCCCATTCCAAACGCGGAGGTTGCGACCACCACGTCCAGTTCCTCCGCGATGAACTGGCCGAGCACTTCCGACCGGCGCTCCCGCGCCAGGCCGGCGTGGTAGGCCGCCGTGCGGTGACCCGCGAACCATAGCGCCTGGGCCAAGGCATCCGCGGTGTTCCTCGTGGGGACATAGACAATGGAGAGTCCCTGCCGGGGCGACAGCAGCTCACGCACTCGGGGCAGCCGTTCGGCCGCTCCGCGTACCGGCAGGACTGAGAACGACAGGTTGGGGCGATCGAATGAGCCCAGATGCAGATCGTGTTTGCCAAGGCGGAGCGAAAGCGCAATATCCTCCCGCACCGCGCTGGTGGCGCTGCCGGTGAGAGCCACTACCTGCGGGTGTCCCAACTCCTCGAGGAACAGCGCCAGTTGCCGGTACGCGGGCCGGAAGTCGTGGCCCCATTCGGTGATGCAGTGTGCCTCATCGATGGCCAGCAGAGCCGGCTTGACGTTCAGTCGCCGGAGGTCCAGACCGAGGCGGGGCGCCCGCTCCGGGGAGACGTAGAGGAGGCGCACCTCTCCCGTGCCGATGCGTGAGAGAATCGCGGCTGCTTCCTCGGGCGTGGAGAGCGAGTTGAGTGTGTCGGCCGGGAGGCCCCGCCGCTTGAGCGCGGCCACCTGATCCTGCATCAGGGCGAGCAGCGGGGAGATGACGATCGTCAGGCCGCCGAGCACCAGTCCCGGCACCTGGAAGCAGATGGACTTGCCCCCGCCGGTCGGCAGGATCGCGAGCGTATTCCGGCCGGCGAGGACCGACTGCACGACCCGCCGCTGCAGGGGGCGGAAGTCCTGGAAGCCGTAATGCCCGTGGAGGAGGCGGCGCGCTTCGGCGATTCGTTCAGCGAGGGGAAGCATGCCCCCACGTTATTGACCACTCACCGATTCGGCGGCGCACAATAGCTGAGACCGGTACCAAAGGACGCGGGCTGACTCGCGCGCCTCAGCCCGTCCCGCCCTCGCTTTCCCCCGCCGACGCGGTGGTTTGCCGGCGCCGCTCCCAGAGGCGTATCGCCAGCGCGCCCGTCAGCACGATCATCGCCGCCCAGACCATGATGCGCAGGTCAAGCGCGACCCCAACGGCCGCAAGAGAGAATCCGGTCACGGCGAGCACCAGCTTGAAGCGTCTCACCGCTTGAGGAAGGCCGAGATCGCCAACTTGAAATCGGGATGTGCGCGCGCGATCGCATTGATCTTCGCGCCGAGCGCGATACCATCGGCGAAGCCGTGGTCATCGAGTTCGTAGAGCAGCCGCTTGGTGAGGGCCAGCGCCGTGGGGCTGGTCGCGGCGAGTTGCGCCAGCAGGCTCGATGCGGCAGCATCGAATTCGGCATCCGGGACGACACGCGAGATCAACCCGGCGGCGAGTGCTTCACGGGCCGTGAGCAGGCGCCCTGTGGCTACCAGGTCGAAGGCCCGGCGCTCCCCGACCTGGCGGCGCAGGATCGCCATGACCATCGCGGGGACGAACCCGCGCTGAATCTCCGGATACCCGAACTGGGCATTCTCCCGCGCGAGCACCAGGTCGCACGCGGTGGCGAGCCCCGCCCCGCCCGCGAGGGCTCGGCCCTGCACCAGGGCGACGACCGGCTTCGGCAGTTCCCGGATCCGGATGAAGACTCGCCCCAGCACGAGCGCCGATCGCTGGTTTTCCTCGGCGGACCGCTCCGCGGAATCGAGCAATTCCTCTAGGTCGGCGCCGGCACAAAAGTCCTGGCCAGCTCCACGCACCGCAACCACCCGTACCGCGCTATCCAGCTCGGCCTGCGTCAGCCCCTCGTGCAAGCCCTCGATAGTCGCCGTATCGAGCGCGTTGCGCTTCTCGGGCCGGTCGAGAACCAAGGTGAGGACCCCGTTCTCGAGCTGGGTCTTCAGAGTCATGCCCGTCTGACCCGTCGAGCCAGGGCTGCTGGTACCGGAATTTCCATTCTGAGGAGCGCCGTGGAGTACACCTTGCCCTGGGCATCGGTCTTGAGCGATATGGTGCCTCCGCCGTCCAGCGCTCCATGAAGGAGGAAGTTCAGGGCCTGCAGATTGGGAAGCTCAAACCGCTCCACCCCGCGGACCATCCCCTTGAAGTGGCGCCGCACCCGGGCGACGGTGACTTCCTTCGCCAGCAGCGGATAGAACTCCGGCTTGAGGGCGATCAGCCCTACGTTGGCGGTGTCGCCCTTGTCGCCTGAACGGGCGTGCGCGAGGTACCGGAGCTGGATCAGTCGTCGAGGCGATCGGGCCGCACCCACGCGCCGCGAGTCAGGCATCGAGCACCTCGACGTTCACGAACGGCTCGATCTCCCGGCGGTCGATCAAGGCCGGCCAGTAGGCCACGACCTCCTGCACCTCGGGCCGCCCACCGGCGAAGCCGGTCACGCTGGGCGGGCCAGTGAGAACCAGCGGGGCAATCTCCCGGGTAAATCGCTCCACCGCCGCCTTGTGCTCCGACCGCACCCCGACCCGTAGCTGGACCTCTGGGATGTCGGGATTGGGTGGGCCGGCCAGAGGTCCATGAGTCGCGTCTACCCCCACGAATTCGGTGAGGATCTGCTCGAACTCGAGACCGAGGTCGCGCAGCCGGGCCCGAAGGACCCGGTCCGCTGCTCGCGCCTTCTCGTACGCGTCGGGCCAGCTATAGACCAGCGTACCAACTGCCTTGTACCCGTAGAAGTAGGCGATCGACACCTTGAGCATGTCGGTGCGTGCCCGCCCCCGGATGCCACTCACTCGCACCCGGTCCTTCCCCGCCTGCTGGAGCCGAATGGTGGTGAAATCGGCGATCCCATCGGGAGTGATGTAGGTGTGCGGGTCGCCCATTTCGTAGACCAGCTGCTCGGTGACGCTGGCGACACTGACCACCCCGCCGGTGCCCGGGTGCTTGGTCACGATGAAGCTTCCATCGGGATCCGCTTCGACGATCGGGAAGCCCGGATTCTCGAGGCCCTTCACCGATCGCCAGCCTTTGAGCAGGTTGCCCCCGGAAGCCTGGGCGCCGCATTCGATGATGTGACCTGCCACCGTGCCGGCGGCTACCTTATCCCAGTCGTCCGCCGCCCAGCCGAACTCGTGAAAGAGCGGTCCCAGGGTGAGCCCGGTGTCGGTTACCCTGCCCGTGATGACCACCTGCGCGCCGCGCTGGAGCGCCGTCACGATCGGGGCCATGCCCAGATAGGCATTCGCGGAGAGGACGCGGGCACGCACATCGCTGAGCGGGCGGCCGGTGTCGAGGTCCCGCAGGGCATGACCCTTGGCGAGCAATTCATCGAGGCGGGGGAGGATGTCATCGCCGCTCACCAGCCCGATCGGCACCCGGCTCGCGAGGCCCAGCTTCCGGGCCGATTCCCTCACGGCCTCGGCGCAGGCCCGGGGATTCACCCCGCCGGCATTGCTGGTCACCTTGATGCCACGCTCCGCGAGGTCCGGCAGGATCCGCTCCATCAGCGGCACGAAGTCGCGGGCGTAGCCGAGCCGCGGATCGCGCGACTTCTGCTTCTGCATGATGGACATCGTCACTTCGGCGAGGTAGTCCATCATCAGGTAGTCGATCGGGCCGCCGCGCACCTGACGGACAGGAGCCTCGAGCCAATCCCCCCAGAACCCCTGACCCGCGGCGACCCTGACGGTTCGAGCGGTCATGGGGTGGCCGGCCCACCGGGCGAACCGAGGGGCACCTCGAGTGTCCAGGTGCGGTCCCGTTCCGGGACCACGACGATGGCGAGCGGGAGGAACCCCTCACCGAGCGGGAGTGATGACGGAATCATCGGCAGGTGAACGGTGGCTGCGCCGCCGGGCTCGACGCTCACCCGCTGCCCGCCGGGAAGCGCGCTGACATGGGCAGAATCGGCATACAGCCGGATGGAGACGGTGGCGCTCCAGCTCGGCTCGC
>DASPUE010000168.1:0-8195 GCA_035623055.1 Gemmatimonadales bacterium | reverse complement strand
CGGGCCCAGGGCGGCCGGTTCCACCGGCACCTCCCGCCAGCCGAGGAGGGGAATCCCGTTGCGCTCCAACACCTTTTCGGCGAGCCGCATGCCCTGAGCTGTCTGGGCATGCTCCGGCGGGAGGAACAGCACGCCCACCCCGAACGGGTGACCGGGCTGCAGCCGGAGGCCCAGCCGGTACGCCTCGCGGTGAAACAGGCGATACGGAATCTGGGTCAGGATCCCCGCGCCGTCGCCGGAGTTGTCGGTCGAGGCGGCGCCCCGGTGGGCCACCCGCGCCACGGCCTGCAACGCCATCCGCACGATCTCGTGCGAACGCTCGCCGGTCGCCCGGGCGACGAAGCCGACGCCGCAGGCGTCGTGCTCGCGCTGAGCGGCGCCGGAACTGGTCCGGGCGTGCGGCGCCGGCGGGCTGGGGCAGGGATCGGTCATCACATTCCTCCTCGAGGTTCCAACGAAAAACGGCCCGCTCCGTCAGGGAGCGGGCCGGTCACTTCGCGTCACGTTCGCGCGCGTTCAGTGTCCGGGCCCGCTCCCGACCGGGAGGGCCTGGGTGGTAATGACGACGGCGTTCATGCGACGGGCGGGCTGCATGTGCATAAAAATACAGGGCGGACCTCGGCGGTCAAGTGATGAAGGGAACCCCAGTGGTCGAATCCCGGGTGACATGGCCGCCTTGACAGCCCTCGGTGCGATCCCTAGGTTGCTTGTTCCACGTCGGCGCATAAAGTTGCCGGCCGTTCGAAACAGGATCGTGATGCTGCGCTCACTTCCGCTCGTGCTCGTCCTTATTACCCTCGGGCTGGTCCTTCTGGGACTCAGGCACGGGGAACGCGGCATGTACGGGCAGAAGCAGTAGAGCAGAGCAGGTTGAAGCCCCTCGCCGCGGACCCCGAAAGGTCCGCGGTTTTCGTTTTCTGCCCCCTCTGGGGAGGATGGAGAATCCGGTATGGCCAAGGATGTGATCATCTTCGACACCACGCTCCGCGATGGCGAGCAGGCGCCAGGCAACACCATGACCCCGGAGGAAAAGCTCCGCTTGGCGCGCCAACTGGACGCCCTCGGCGTGGACGTGATGGAGGCCGGATTCCCCGCGGCCAGTGAGGGAGACTTTCGCAGCGTCCGGGAGATCGCCCAGGAGGTGCGCCGCCCGGTCATCGCTGCCCTGGCCCGGTGCCACGACCGCGATATCGAGCTCGCCGGCGAGTCGCTCCGGGGCGCGGAACGGGGGCGACTGCACGTCTTCCTCTCCACTTCGGATCTGCACCTGGAGCATAAGCTCCGGATCACTCGCGAGGATGCTCTGGAGCTGGCCCGGCGCTCCATTCGCCAGGCCCGCCAGTACACCGAGGATGTAGAGTTCTCGGCCGAAGATGCCAGCCGCACCGATCTCGACTACCTCTGTCGGGTGGTAGAGATGGCCATCGCGGAAGGCGCCACGACCATCAACCTTCCGGATACCGTCGGGTACGCGCTGCCGGAGGAGTACGCCGCGATGTTCCGGACCGTGCGCGGGCGGGTGCCCGGGGCCGAACGGGTGGTGTGGAGTGCCCACTGCCACGACGACCTGGGGCTGGCCGTGGCGAATTCCATCGCCGCGATCGAGGCCGGGGTGGGTCAAGTAGAGTGCACGGTCAACGGGATCGGCGAGCGCGCGGGCAACGCTGCACTGGAGGAGATCGTCATGGTCGGGCGGGTCCGACCGGGACTGGCCCAGTTCAATACCGCCATCAAGAGCCAGGAGATCTACCGTACCAGCCAGCTGCTGGCCTATCTGACCGGCAGCTTCCCCCAACCCAACAAGGCCATCGTCGGACGCAACGCCTTCGCCCACGAGGCGGGCATCCACCAGCATGGCGTCATGCAGCACGGCCTGACCTACGAGATCATCCGGCCCGAGTCGGTCGGGATTCCGCGGTCCACCCTGGTGCTCGGCAAACACTCCGGTCGTCACGCTCTGGAGCGGCGGTTCCGGGAGCTGGGCTACGAACTGCCCGAAGAGAAACTGACCCAACTGTACCGGGATTTCACCGCTCTCGCGGACCGGAAGCGGGAAATCCTGGACGAAGACCTGCTGGCGCTACTGCACGAGAGTTTCCACGACGCTCCCGAGGAGCATCTGCTGACCCATCTGCGGGTGCTCTGTGGCAGCGTGAGCGCCGAGGCCGAGGTGCGGATGACCGGTCCATGGTCCGGCGAACGCGCGGCCCGCGGTCGGGGAGACGGCCCTATCGCCGCGGCGTTCGCGGCCATCAGTGAGATTCTCGACCGCTCCGTCGAGGTCATCAACCTCTCACTGCGCTCCGTGACGCCGGGTCGGGACTCCGTGGGGCAGGTCTTCCTGCAATGCCGCATCGGCGGGAAGTCGCTTTCCGGACAAGGGGCATCCACCGACATCGTCGAGGCAAGCGCGCGGGCGCTGGTACACGCGCTCAACAAGGAACGTCACGCCGAGCGGCTGGAGGCGACGGCGTACAACTCCACGCAGCACTGGGGCGTATGACCGAATCCCTTTCCGGCGCCCACCTGCTCTGCCGGTTGCTGGAAGAACAGGGAGTAGATCTGGTCTTCGGCTACCCCGGGGGCGCGATCATGCCGTTCTATCACGCGCTGCCGGAGTCGCCGGGGCTGCGGCATGTGCTGGTGCGCCACGAGCAGGCGGCGGCCCACGCCGCCGACGGGTACGCTCGTGCCTCGGGCCGCCCTGGGGTCTGTGTCGCGACCTCTGGTCCCGGGGCGACCAACCTGGTCACCGGCCTGGCGACTGCCCAGATGGACAGTTCGCCGGTAGTGGCCATCACCGGCCAGGTGCCGCGGGCCATGATCGGGCGGGACGCCTTCCAGGAGACCGACGTCATCGGCATCACCTTGCCGATCACCAAGCACAGCGTGGCCGTAGACGACATCACCGAGCTGCCCGAGAAGGTGCGCGAGGCTTTTCACATCGCCACCGAGGGCCGGCCTGGGCCGGTGTTGATCGACATTCCCAAGGACGTGCAGAATCAGAAGATGGAATGGGACGGTGCGCCGGTCCGCCGCTTGGAGGGTCGGACACGGCCGGCGAGAGAAGGGCGTCGGCTGAGCGAGGACCTTGCCGCGGCGGCCCGTCTCATCACGGAGGCCCGGCGGCCGCTGCTCATGATCGGGCACGGCGTCATCCTGGGGAACGCCTACGCCGAGGTGCTGGCATTCGCCGAGAAGACGGGGATTCCTGTCATCACGACCCTGCTCGGCATCAGCGCGATTCCCGAGTCACACCCGCTGCATCTGGGAATGCCGGGAATGCACGGCGAGGTGCACGTCAACCGCGCGATCCAACATGCAGACGTGATCCTGGGGATCGGGCTCCGCTTCGACGACCGAGTGACTGGCAATACGGCCGGGTTCGCTCCGCAGGCGAAGATCATTCATGTCGATCTCGACCCGTCCGAGATCGGCAAGAACATCCCGGTGGCCGTGGCACTGGTGGGTGATGCGCGTGACATCACCTGCCGGCTCATGGAGCTGGTCCCGTCACGCCAGTGTGACGTCTGGCGGGAGGAGATTCGCGGCTTCATGCGGTCGCGTCAGGAGCTGTACCGCGGCGACATGAGTCCGGAGACCATCCTCGATGCGATCCGCGAAGGCAGCGGACCCGGCTGCACGGTGGTGGCGGACGTTGGCCAGCACCAGATGTGGGTGGCGAAGCTGTTTGGGTTCGAGGAGCGCAACAGCCACATCAGCTCGGGCGGTCTCGGAACGATGGGCTTTGCCGTGCCGGCCGCGATGGGGGTCCACTTCGCCCGACCGGGCCGCCCCGTCTGGGCCATTTCCGGCGACGGCGGCTTCCAGATGAACATGCAGGAGATCGCGACGATGGTGCAGGAAGGCATTCCGGTGAAGATGGCAATCTTCAACAACGGCTATCTCGGTATGGTGCGCCAGTGGCAGCAGTTCTTCCATGGCCGGCGCTATTCCGCGACGCCCATCTGGAGCCCCGACTACGTGAAACTGGCGGAGGCCTACGGCATCGCCGGGTATCGGGTGGAACATGCGCGCCAAATCGACGAGGCGGTGGAGCGCGCGGTGCGCGACCCGGGCCCGGCGCTGGTCGAGTTCCTCATCGAACAGGAAGCGAATGTGTTCCCGATGATCCCCCCTGGGGGCTCGCTCTCCGATCCCATCGAGTCGGCGCCCGCGGCCGCTCCGGCATCGTGAGCGCTCCGATGGCGACCTGGGTGGTCTCCGTGTTGCTGGCCGATGACCTGCTGGCGCTCAACCGCGCCGTGGGAATCGTGCGGCGCCGCAACCTGCCGATCAGCGGAGTCGCGCTGGGGCCCACAGGACGGCCGGGTACGCTACGCCTCACCTGCGTCGTCACCACCGATCAGGCCGCGACCGAGCGGATGGCCAACGCGCTGCGGAAGATGGTCGAGGTCCAGTCGGTCGCGGTGTACCCGGAGTCCGAATGCACCGCGCGGGAGCATGCCCTGGTCCGGGTGCGGGTCGCGCCCGCCCATCTCTCCGCCCTGCTCGATGCGGTCTCCCTCTACGATGCCACCATCCTCGAGGAAAGCGCGCATGAGCTGCTGATCGAGGCGACGGGGACGGCGCCGTTCATGATGTCCTTCCTGCGGGCTCTGGAGCCCTTCGGGATCGTGGATGTCGCCAGGGGCGGTACGGTCATTCTGCCCCGTCACGTACCCGACGCCGCCACCGGGCTTCGCGGCCAAGTCCCCATGGCTCGGCTCAAGGATCCCATTCCGGCCTGACCGGCCCGTTCTCGACCTTATCCATTTTTCCGACGGAGTCACGATGAGCGCCGCAAGCCCCGGTACGACGGCCACCCCACGGATCTATTACGACAGGGACGCGGATCGCCGCCGCCTTGCCGGTCGCACGATCGCCATCATCGGCTATGGCAGCCAGGGCCATGCCCACGCGCTGAATCTCCGGGACAGCGGCGTGCGGGTCATCGTGGGACTGCGCCAGGGAGGAGGGTCGTGGAAGAAGGCCGAGGCAACCGGGCTCGAGGTGCGGAGCGTCGCTGACGCCGCGTCGGCGGCGGATACCATCATGATGCTGGTGCCCGATCAGGACGGGCGCACCATCTATGACGAATCGGTGGGCCCCAACCTGACGCCGGGCAAGACCCTGATGTTCGCGCACGGATTCAACATCCACTTCCGGGAGATCACCCCGCCTGCCTCGGTGGATGTCTCGATGATCGCCCCGAAGTCACCAGGGCACCTGGTGCGAAGCGAGTTCGAGGCCGGCCGGGGCGTGCCGGGGCTGGTCGCGGTGCACCAGGATGCCAGCGGCAATGCGCTCGCGAACGCCCTCGCGTACGCCATGGGTATCGGGTGCACCCGAGCAGGCGTCATCGAGACGACTTTCCGCGAGGAGACCGAAACCGATCTCTTCGGCGAGCAGGCGGTCCTGTGCGGGGGCGTCTCGGAGCTCATCAAGGCGGGGTTCGAAACGCTGGTCAACGCGGGCTATCGGCCCGAGATGGCCTACTTCGAGTGCCTCCACGAACTCAAGCTGATCGTCGATCTGATCAACCGCGGCGGTCTCAAGTTCATGCGATACTCGATCAGCGACACGGCGGAATACGGTGACTACACCAGGGGTCCGCGCATCATCACGGAGCAGACGCGGGCGGAGATGCGCAAGATCCTTGGGGAGGTCCAAAGCGGACAGTTCGCGAAGGAGTGGCTTGCCGAGCATCGCAGCGGCGGGAAGAACTTCGCGCGGCTGCGCCAGGCGGACCTCGAGCACCCGGTCGAGGTGGTGGGCGCGCGGCTTCGGGCGATGATGCCCTGGACCGAGGAGGGCAAGGCGGCCCAAGCCGCGGCCAGGGCCAAGGCGCCTCAGGCCGCCTCCGTGTAGCCATGACCGGACGCACGCTCTTCGACAAGATCTGGGACGCGCACGTCATCGAGCAGCAGCCGGATGGCGGGCCGGCGCTGCTGTATGTCGACCTCCACCTGGTGCATGAGGTCACCTCCCCGCAGGCGTTCGAGGGCCTGCGGCTCGCCGGGAGGCGGGTGCGGCGGCCGGATCTCACCATCGCGACGGTGGATCACAATGTGCCGACCGGGGACCGAAGCCTGCCGATCGCGGATCCGGTATCCCGGCGGCAGGTCGATCTGCTCATCGAGAACGCGCACTCCTACGGCATCCCGCTGTATGACCTCGGCGCGCCCGAGCAAGGCATCGTTCATGTGATCGGCCCCGAGCTCGGCGCCACCCAGCCCGGCATGACCGTGGTGTGCGGGGATTCCCACACGTCGACCCACGGGGCCTTCGGTGCACTTGCCTTCGGCATCGGCACCAGCGATGTCGAGCATGTGCTGGCCACTCAGACCGTGCTATTCCCGCGACCCCGCACCCTGGAGGCACGATTCACCGGGGTACCGGGGCCCGGGGTGACCGCCAAGGATCTGGTCCTCGCGCTCATCGGCAGGATCGGTACCGCGGGGGCCACCGGTCATGTCATCGAGTACACCGGACCCGTCATCAGGGCACTCGGCATGGAAGGCCGGATGACCATCTGCAACATGTCGATCGAAGCCGGCGCCCGGGCTGGGATGATTGCCCCGGACGAGACGACCTTCGCGTATCTGATGGGAAGGCCGTACGCTCCGCGCGGCAGCGCCTGGACCCGGGCGGTGGATCGCTGGAGCCTGCTGGTGAGCGATCCGGACGCCCACTTCGACCGGCTGGTGGAAATCGACGCCTCCGCGATCGCGCCGCAGGTAACCTGGGGCACCAACCCCGGGATGGTGACAGGCATCGATGGGCGAGTGCCCGACCCCGCCAGCCTGGGTTCTCACGCTGAGCGGGAGGCAGCGAAGCGCGCGCTGGAGTACATGGGCCTCACCCCCGGAACGCCGCTCGAGGGAATCCCGGTGGACCGGGTATTCATCGGGAGCTGCACCAACGCACGCATCGAAGACCTGCGCGAGGCGGCCAGAGTGGTTCGCGGTCGAACCGTGGCCAGTCACGTGAGGGCGATGGTTGTCCCGGGCTCGATGCCGGTCAAGGCCCAGGCGGAACGCGAGGGGCTCGACCGGGTGTTCGTCGAGGCGGGCTTCGAGTGGCGCAACGCCGGCTGCTCGATGTGTCTTGGCATGAACCCCGACATCCTGGCGAGCGGCGAACGCTGCGCCTCCACCTCCAATCGCAACTTCGAGGGGCGTCAAGGGAAGGGAGGGCGGACCCATTTGCTGAGTCCCGCGATGGCCGCCGCCGCGGCGATCACCGGGCGACTCACCGACGTGCGCCGAATGGAACTCGCCGGTGGCGTCGCCGCGGCGCCGAACGCCAATCGGGGCATGCCGACCGCGGCCGGGGCCCCGTAGCATGGTGCCGTTCACCACGCATTCCGGTGTCGTCGCCGCCCTGCCACGGGTGAATGTCGACACCGATCAGATCATCCCCAAACAGTTCCTGAAGCGGGTCGAGCGAACCGGCTTCGGGCCGGCGCTGTTCTACGACTGGCGATATCTCCCGGATGGTTCCGCTGATCCGGCGTTCGAGTTGAACCACCCGCGGGCGCGCGGGGCGTCGATCCTCATCGCGGGGGCCAATTTCGGGTGCGGCTCCTCGCGGGAACACGCCCCATGGGCGTTGGCGGAGTACGGATTTCGCGCGATCCTGAGCGAATCGTTTGCCGACATCTTCTACGCCAATTGCTGCCAGAACGGCCTGCTGCCTGTGCGCCTCACCCCAGAGGAGATGGCCGAGCTGTTCCGTCGCTTCGACTCGTCACCGGGTCCTTATCGTCTGACGGTGAGTCTCGAGCGCCTCGAGGTGACCGACGAGAACGGCTTCCGCGCCCCATTCCAGATGGACCCGCACCGCCGGCAATCGCTGCTCGAGGGTCTGGATGAGATCGGTCGCACTCTGCTGCTCGAGCCGAAGATCGCCGCGTACGAGCGCCGCCGCGCCACTCTGCTCGCCCGCCTCGAGGGATGAGTTCATTCCGCATCGCGGTCCTCCCCGGGGACGGGATCGGACCGGAAGTAGTCGCCGCGGGGCTGCAGGTCCTCCGCGCCGCTGGCGAGCGGTTCGCCCTGCGCTTCGACCTCGCAGAGTACTCGGTAGGGGCCGCAGCAGTCGCGCGACATGGCGATCCCTTTCCCGCCGAAACGCGAGAGGGAGTGTCCCGGGCCGATGCGGTCCTGCTGGGTGCGGTCGGAGATCCTTCC